>JAUWKC010000058.1 GCA_030607345.1 Planctomycetota bacterium
ATCGGCAACGTAATAATCGATGACTTTTTTAATGCCGGGGTGCTTGAAAATATCGATAAATGCCCTGGTGGTGCTTTGAACACCCAATAGTCTCAATTCCTTTTCAATCTCGACGTGAATATTGGTCTGATTGGGGAACAAGACGAGCTTTTTTCTTATGGTCGGACTGGCCATACCCGCATAGGTGAAAAACTCCGGCTCGCCCCGCCTCCTGGATTCCTTTATCAGACGCCACTTTTCAAAGCACAAAGCATCAAGCTTAATCTCCACGACCTCGTCGGACCCGGCTTCATCCAGCTCTGAGTTTGCACCCCCCCTGCCTGCAGAAGCGATTTCGTTCAAGGCCACAGGTGTTGCCGGTCGGTTCGTCCTCAGGGCATCCGTGTCGAGGTCAAGTTTTCCGAAACCCATAGACCGGCGGTTGCCGTAGCCCTGGTTATATCCGTTGCCATAACCCGAGCCTCCGAGTATACTACTCATACCGAGACCTCTGCTTTGGTAGCCGCCGCCGTACATGCTCCCTCGTTGGCCATACATCGAACTGCCGGAGCCATAACCGGAGCCGTAACGCGACGACCCATAGCCGGAGCCATAACGCGACCCATAGCTGCTGCCGTAACTACGCCTCGAACCCATACTCATGCCCATTTGAGCGACGATACTTGTGGGAGGGTCTTTGTGGCCCAGAGCCGGATTTCTCACATCCTCCCTTAGAACCAGCAGTTTCTTTTTCATCGCCTCTTCAAACGTGATATAACGGGTCTCCAAATCAGGAGCGGTTGTCAGTAGAGGGAAAACGTGCATGTCGGCCACGCCATCCCGGTCGTGGTCGAATTCGTAACTGTCCTCTGCAAACTCCACAGACGATACGAACTCGGTGATTGCCTTTTTTGGATTGACCCTGGCAGGCTTTGTTGTGGCTGCCGAAACCGTATCAGGCGCGCAACAGAGCACAGAAAAAACCAGAACTCCGGTTAAGGCGACCGCAAAGGATTTGTTCGTAAGACTTTCCATGGCATTTCTCCTAAAATTCTGCCACATTTCCGATAAGCAAATTGTACTACCCTACCGGGTATATGTCAAACAAAACCAGGTAAAGCTCCTGACAAAAGCATATTCTACCAATGACCCGTACGCGAATAATCCTGGAAGAAGCCATTTGTGCGGCTCTTTTGGCGTTTCGTACGTCTCTGCGGCATAAAAAGAGCCTTTTCGACGTTGTTATATTTGTCTCCGGTGCTTCAAAAGGTTAAGGCGCTGAACGGCTAAAAAGTAACGGGGTTTTCCGGAAATTTTCAAAAAAATATGCAAATTATTCTGCGAGAATCGGCGTTTGGCCGTTTTCGTAGACAGTTCGGGCCAGCGGCACGAGCGTATCAACGCCGCCTCCGGAGATATCCTCGGATATTGCGACTATAAAACGGTTGCCCGGAGCGGCTTGTTTTAGTATGTCAACCGCCGCCTTTTGCACCGCCGGGGCCCCTGCCAGGTGCACGGAGGATGGGAAGTTTATCTGGATGGTCTTGTCAGGCCACAGCCGGCGAGCCTCGGCAAGCGGCAGGTTACAATCAGGCGGCGGGGTAAACGATTCTATGAGGTCCAGCGACGTCCGCGCAACAGCCTCTGCCAGGACCTTGTTGTTGGCGTCAAGATGCGCACCGGCGAGTTTGCCGTTCTTGTGCAGCAGCTCACACGCCTGCTCAATGTATGGAGCGTGGTACCTCTCGAAGCGTTCGGGACCGATGAGCTCAGGAATGACGTTGCCTTCGATGATGACAAACCGGGCCTCGGAAGCGGCGACAATTTCGAGTCTTTTGCGTCTGTCCTCGGCGATTGTGTCGCACAGCTTCAGCAGCCGGTCTCGCCGGTCCTGCCATTCGATGCAGAATATCTCGACGCCCATATATTTGCAGATGAGCTCCTGTATAGGGGTGTAAATGGTCTCGGGCCTTGCAACAGACTGGCGGCCGTACATAGTATCGTCGGCGAGGAACTTGTCGTAACAGGGCTGGTACACCTTGCTGCGGACAAAAGCCTCCAGCGGCTCATAATCATCGGGCCCGCCAAAGGGCATCTTCTCGAGCCAGATACTGCCGGGCACAATCCGCTCGATTGTGGTGAGCCTGCCTGCCGGGGTATGATATATTCTGCGCCTGCGCTCAAGGCCGGCGACGCTTTCGAGCTGCTCGGTTCGAAGGTCGGTCCCCGCCGTGCCGAACGTGTAGACGCTGGATTTGTTTACGATGCAGGCCTCCAGCTCGAGGAGGCGGCTGTTTACCGGCTCGCCCGGCAGCTTGTTATTCCAGACAGCAAAAGGAACCCGGTCGGGCATTTGGCCCGCCAGCGCTGCCAGGTATCGTTCACGCGGCGTCATCCGTTGCCCTGCCAAGTGCTAATTCAGGTGAGAAACTCTTATGGGTTTTCATCGATACCGGTGACTGTTGCTTCGAGGCCCGTAAGGACGGCTTTGACGGCTGGGTCGCTGATAAGCTCGTTTCTCTTGCCGCTGGTTTTGGGCTGAGCCGACGGTGTTTCGCCGGCCGACCGCCCAGATGGGTCGCTCTCGAACTTAAGTTTAACAGGACCCGTGTAGTGCCGGCTTAAGACGGTCTGGATTTTATCGACCCGGCCGTTGCTTTCGAGCATCTTTTTGGAAGCGTGTGCCGAAGCGCCGACAGCAAGCGTCAGGACCCCCTCTTCGAACCGGCTGGGCCGCAGAGCGCTCAACAAGCCAACCGTGCCCGGACCGAGTTCGTCGCCGACTATTTTCAGGATACTCTGGAAGTTGTCTTTTATGGAGGCCAGGTCGCCTAATGTGGGCAGAACGGGTTTTCGGTCCGGCATGGACGCTGGTTTGGTGGTTTCGGGGGCGTCAGCGCTTGCTATCGGCTTTTTTTTTATGGGTCCGCGCGCAGCAGCGCCCGACCGACGGAGAAGCTGGTCAACGTTTATGAAATGCTCACTCAAAGCAAATCTTACCAGCAGGGCCTCCAGAAGCACCCTGGGGGTGTCGCTGTTTTTGATTGTCCAGCGGAGCTTTTCGAGAGCCGTTATGTTGTAGACCAGGGCGGCCACATCGAATTTCTCGGCCAGCTCAGCTACCCGCTTTCTTTGTTCTTCGGTGAGAATCAGAAGCTCGGTTTCAATGCCGGCGGATTCGACCACCATCAGGTCCCGCATAAAATCGATAAGCGAATCTACAATCTGGACTTCACTCAGACCACTGCTGATGAGCTGCTCCGCGGCGGTGAGTGCGCCGGCTGCGTCACTGTCGCCTATCTGGGCAATGAGATGATAAATCTTTTCGCTGTTCGGACAGCCGAGATATTCTTCGAGAAGCTCGCCGGTCAGGGGTTCGACGCCTGCACTTATCAGCCTGTCGAGCAGACTGAGGGCATCGCGCATCGAGCCGTTCGCCATTTTCGCCAGCGGCAAAATTACGTCTTCTTCGTACTTTATTTTTTCTTCTTTGAGTATGGTGCGGAGCTGCCCGCCGATAAGCTTCGGATTTATATTGTTGAAATCGAATCGCTGACACCTGGATTGGATTGTCGCGATGACCTTGTTCGGCTCGGTGGTTGCGAAGATGAACTTGACGTGGCTTGGCGGCTCCTCGAGGGTCTTGAGCAGTGCATTGAACGCCGAGATTGACAGCATGTGTACTTCGTCGATGATATATATCTTGAACCTGCTGCGGGCGGGCCTGAAGATTGCGTTCTCCCTCAGCTCGCGAATCTCTTCGACCCTGTTGTTCGAGGCGCCGTCGATTTCGATGACGTCGATATCTTCGCCGATGTTTATGGCCAGGCAGCTATCGCATTTGCAGCAGGGCTTCGTCGTAGGTTCGTCGAACGAAAGGCAGTTAAGGGCCTTTGCCAGGATGCGTGCCATTGTGGTTTTGCCGACGCCGCGAGTGCCGGCAAACAGGTAGGCGTGAGCTACTCGGTCGGTCTTTATGGCGTTCTTGAGGGTCTTGCCGATAGGGTCCTGCCCAACGACATCATCGAAGCCCTGTGACCTGTATTTTCTTGCCAGAACAGTATAAGCCATTTTTCAAAAGATGGCCGGGTTTGCCACGGCACGACAGAGCGACCGCTTATGGCTGCTCGGTTCCCCGTCTGACCAGATTCACGAGCCCCGTCTGCATGGGACCCGGCCGTAAATCTTCATTCTCAAATTGCGAACTTCAGTATCTCTTAACACCTTCGGAAACCACGATTTGCCAATATAACAAAGCCGGAGGGGAATTTCCACTGAAACATTTCGGAACCGGCGAATTTTGCCGCCGAACCGGCCCGAAAGCCCCAAAAAAAAGTTTGACAGGATATGTGGACTGTGGTAGAATTTGCTAAATCATCGGTGGGTACCCATTGTGGCTTTTCACAGAGCGGCAAACGAGGGATAATCAGCGGGCGCCATAACCTCGAAGGGTTATAATCGCGGGAGAGAACAGATGAGAAGATTAAGAAGAGCCCACCAAAGACAACTTCGGCGAGAGGCGAAAGTGCGCAAAAAGTTCGGGACGCAGGCTGTCACCGCCGGCGCCGCGGTCGCGCTCGCACTCGGGGCGGGCCTGGGTATGAATAAAGCTCTCGCTTCAGACCAGCACCAGCAACCCGTTGCTGAGGATGCGGACGACGACTTGCTTTCCAACGTGGAGGAACTTGCCCTCGGCTATCAGCCGTTCAGAGGTGACCAGAATCGCAACGAAATACCTGACGGAGCAGAATTGGCGAAACGCTGCGCAGAGATAATCAATCTGTTGCCGAGAAACGGCTTGCCCGGCGCAAACCAAATCTACAGGATTTGCCACGAAGTTGACGGGCTCGAGCGGTGCGACGTCTGCGGCGAGTGGATTCATATGGGCGGCTGCTGTATTATCAATCCGAAACTCGGTTTGACATACCCGGACCCGCACGACCCTCTGGACCCGCAGTTTCTGCCCGACCTGGCCTTGCACTATATGCAGCACGGTTCGTTCGATTGTCTCGGCAGCGTCCATAGCGGCAGAGTAGATTTGCCCAGGTTGATGAGGGTTCTGGAGGTGCGTTTTCCTTACGACCCGAACGAACATCAATTGCCTGTGGATGCCAACGACCTGGACGGCGACCTTTTAACCGATAACGAGGAACTCTCGACGGGGTACAACGTGTATGACGCCGACCAGGATGCCGACCTGACGCCGGATGGCATTGAACTGGCCGGGCAGTGCGCCGAGGTAATCGGTCAACTGCCTTTTGGCCCGGACCCGGGAGATGCCAACAAGACCTATATAGACCATTGGCCAACGTTCGGGCTTGAGACCTGCGAGATTTGCGGCGCGACGGTAAACATGGGGCCGGCGTGGATAGTCAATCCCAGGCTGGGTTTGAGCGTAGATTGCCCGCTAATCGCCATGCACTATATGGGCCACGGCTCCTTCGAATACAGTGGCGACGTACACGGCAGGGGCAGGCTTGATGTGCCGCTTTTGCTGAAGGCTTTGGAAATGCCCCGTCAGTGCGGCCATCTGGGGACAATTTATTTGCCGGGCGACCATAACCGCGACTGCAAAGAGAACTTGGCGGACTTTGCCGAGTTTACCGACAAATGGCTGCGGTGCACGGACCCAAACGATGGGCAATGTGATTAGCTGTGCGTCGAAGGCGATAGTGTTGGAATTGGACTCTTTACATCTGAACAGTTCGGTCAGTGCGCTCAAAGAGGTCGATTTTGAGCTGGCATATCTGGCGCTGCTCAGCCGTGAAGGGATAAAGCCTTTAAGCAGGTGGGAAAAACCCCTGGGCGACCGCGAGCTGGGTCTGCTGCGAGATTTGGGTCTGTTTGCAGAACGAATCAAGCGCACGGTTAAGACCGGCAAGGAACTGACCGAGACCGTTTTCAGCGTTTCGGCGGGCTATGTCGAGCTGTACAAGAAACGCTTTGCCGACACACCCATAGATAAGTCCGCCGCTACCGTCCGATTCGAAGGGTTCCTGTTCGGCTATCCGCCCTGCTGTGTGGAGCGGTTTATACGCCAGCCCTACGCCGAAAACGACCTTGACCCGCAGCAGCAGAAGATTCTCTTCCACTGGGCGTGCAAAGGCTGCACAATTACCCCCGTACTCTGGCCCGCCTACAAGAAAATTCACGATTTCCTGAGCAAAGTGCAACTATAATCCTAAGGTATGGGTATTTCGAGTGCGTAGGGCAGCACTTTGATACCGGCCAGATGAAAAATTTGTGTAAAAGCTTGACGTGGAAGCCTGGGCCTGATTAGAATCTCGCGGAATGTCAACCGACCCAAGAATCGAAAGACCGAGTTCGAGCATATGAGCGGCTTTTTGGGAGGCCTGGTATGAAAGTGAGAATCGAAGATAGCTGTACAGCCTGCGGACTTTGTGTCGATACGTGCCCTGAAGTTTTCGAGATGGGCTCGGATACAGCCGAGGTTATTGTCGATGAGGTCCCAGCCGAGCACGAAGACGCCGTCCAGCAGGCCGCCGATGAGTGCCCGGTGGAGGCAATCATAGTCGAGTAAATCAACCTGACAGTTCCCGGCTGCGGTCCCGTGCCCGCTCAATAGCAGCGGCGACGGTCGGACCAAACCGGCTGTCTGAAAACACCTTCAGGGCCGCCTCGGTGGTTCCGCCGGGAGAGGTAACCTTCCTGCGAAGCTCGGCGGGGGTTTCGCCTCGTTTGTCGGCATCAACGGCAAGCAGGGACGCTCCTTTGGCTGTCTGCAAGACCAGCTCCTTTGCGACGTCGCCGGCAAGGCCCACCTGTTCGGCGGCGTTTATCATCTCTTCCATCAGAAGGAAATAGTACGCCGGGCCGCTGCCGCTTACCGCGGTAACCGTATCAATCAGACCCTCGTCTTCAACAACGACCGCCCTGCCCACCGCAGAGAAAATCCTCCTGGCTTTGTCCAGGGCCGGCTTTGCTTTTTCGTTGGCAAACAGAGCACTGGCGCCTTCGCTTATCAGGGCCGGCGTATTGGGCATAACGCGAACTATCGCGGCATCGCCCAGAAAGGCGGCGACATTGGCTGTTTTTATGCCGGCTGCTATGGATATTACAAGCGTATCCTGTTTGAACGCATCCTTGATACTCTCAAGGGCCTCGTTCATATTCTGTGGTTTGACGCTTAGAACGAGTATGTCAACTTTTGCGGCCAGTTCGGCGTTGTTCTGAGCGATACTAACACCATATTTCTCAGCCAGCAACTTCAGACGTTCGGCTTTGATATCGCTTATGAGAATATCCGCCGGTGCATAGATTTCGGCCTTGGTCAGACCGTTAATAAGGGCCTCAGCCATATTGCCGGCGCCGACAAAGCCTATTGTGTCCATCAGTTTCTCCTTGTTACAATCCAATGAGTAACTTATAATTTTCCTGGTTCTGTCGAAGCTTAATATACAGGCAATTACGGAGAAGAGCAATGCAAAAACAAGTCGAATATAGCGAGGCAATCAAGACCAAGTATCCCGAGCAGGTGGTCATCGCCGTCGCCAGGGACAAAATCGGCAAGGCGAACCCGGTCACTCTCGGCTGGACGATGATTGTCTCCGGCAGCCCGCCTATGATGGCAATAAGCGTGGCGAGCAGGCATTATTCTATCGAGACAATCAGGCATTCGAGATGTTTTACGATTTCGTTTCCGTCTTCGGATATGGCCGATGCGGCGCTTTTCTTCGGCTCAAAATCGGGACGCGATGTCGACAAGTTCGCCGAATTCGATTGTGCCACTGAGCCTGCCAAGGCAATCGATTCAGTTTTGCTTTGTGACGCGGCGGCCAATTTCGAATGCACGCTCGAATCCGAAACCATTGCCGGCGACCATATCATCTTTGTCGGCAAGGTCGTCGCTGCCCACACCAACACCGAGGCGAAAAAACGGCTCTACACTGTCGGCCCAGGCCACAAAATGGGCTCCGTTTCGTGAAGTGACCAGGTGTCCGGTTAGCCGGTCAATAGTTCGAATTGCTCGGCACTCAGGCTCTGGCGCAGTTTCTGAAGCGCGACCAGTTCTATCTGGCGGACCCTTTCCTTTGTCAGGCCAAGGTGCTCGCCAATCTGCTTCAAGGTTTTTTTCTTCTTCTTGACCGTCGAGCCGAGCAGTCCGAAATGGTTCAAAATCACATATCGCTCACGGTCGTTGAGCTCCTGCCTGATAACCTCCGTCAAGTCCTGTCGTGCTCGTTCCACCGCGATGATGTCTGCCGCGGCCTTGATTCTCAGACCACGGTGAATATCGGCAAGCGTCGCCGCCTTTGTTTTGCCCG
>JAUWKC010000078.1 GCA_030607345.1 Planctomycetota bacterium
CCTGGTGAACCGGCCCGAGTTTGTACATGTGATTGCTCTGGTTCGTCCCGCTGCCGGCGTTCAAAAAGGAAAACAAACCCGCAATCAGAAGTGTCGACTTATGATGAGTAACCGTGTAGGGACCCGCGAATATCGCATATGCCTCGCCGTGAAAGCCCCCGCAGTTCGCAAAAAAAACCGAGTTCTCCGCTGAATACTGCTTGGCAAGAATCGTCCCCTGGCCCACAAAGCATTTTGATATTATCACCCCGTCGGGGACCTCGCTGCCGCTGCAGCAGATAAAATCTTCCGCAAAAACTCCCGGCCCGATATATACCGGGTCTTCCGGGCAACTGTTGACCGAACCGTTCTCAAGCCTGTTAACTGCCTCAATAGTAGCCGCAGGACCAATATTCACATTCTTGATGATTCGGCAGTTCAGCAGCTTGGCGCCCCTGGCAATCACACCCGTTGACGAAGTAACCGAGGCCACGTAATCGGCTATCATCTTTTGCAGTTTCTCAATTAGTCCGGGCCTGTGACGATAGAATGCAATCAGATAGGCGGTATGCGCCGAAAGGTGGTCATAAATCGGTATTTCCCTGCCGCCGGCCTCGTTGACAACTTCCACCTCCGTGCCGTTACCGAAGCTGCTGGCGCCCTCGACCGCTAACAGGTCAACGTTTTCAATTACGACGTCGTCTTCGATGCTGTAGTTGGCAATATGGTTTCTTACGTTGTTGATATAGACATTATTGCCTATCTTGCAGTTGTAGATAGTCGCGTTGCTGATGCCGGTCGGCCTGGTGGCGCCGCCCGCAAAAGACGCCTCGTTGTCAAAACTCCCGAGTCTTACCTGTCCTCCGAACTGAGAGGATTTTACCCGGCAGGTGTCAAAGCCGTCGGCAACTTCAACCTTCGACCAGTCATCGCATCTGCAGCCCTGGCTGGTCAGCCTGGAAATCTCGTCGGATGAAAGCGGGCGAAATCTTGGTTCCATTTTCTTTCTCCTGTTATGTGCTGCGTTCGGCAAATCTGTATTCGTGCCGCCTGTTACAGGTCCGGTTAATATAATTGCCGGCAGTCCCATAAGGCAAGCACTTATTTGCCCAAACGTGCCGGTCGTTATCCCCAAATCCGCCGCCGGCTTGTAAGTGCGAACCTGTCGCCGACATAGTTCTCTATGGAATTGACTCACTCTAAACAGCAAAGCCGCCACACATCACCCAGCACCCGAAATTTCCCCCGTAAAATTTGGAGCAATTCGTTGTTGGCCGCCGATATTGACTAAGTTGGATGCTCATACACACCTTGAGCAGCCGTTTTTTGGCTCGTTGTGTTTTCAGGGACGGGGCTATGTCGAATCAGTCAAGGCTGACGAAAGTATTGGCGGCACTTTTGCTCTCAATGACCGTCGGCGCGGTGGCCTTGATGGCGCTGGGAAACAACCCTCCGTCGGCCGGGGCCTTTTGCCTGGCCAGCTACTACCGGCTTGACCCTGTTGCTGAAGCGCTCGTCAGCCAGGCGCCTCAGACCCCAGACCGCTGGAACAGCATCGAAATATATTACAGCGGCACCTCCGCCGGCAACATCGAACAATTAGCCTCGCTAAGCGGCCTGCCCAGGCCACAGGATATAAACTGCCATTTCTGTTTGTGCAATGGCTTCGGGGGCCGGGACGGCCTCATCCAGACCGCCGAGCGCTGGCACAGGCAGTGGTCGATAATGCCGGGCCGAACCTGGTACGGAAGCGGCCAGACCATCCGCATCTGTGTGGTCGGCGACAGCAGTGAAAAACGCCCCACAGGCTGTCAGATAAGAAGGCTTGAGACCCTCGTCGAGAACCTGTGCAGAAGATTCGAAATCTTACCTGATTCGGTCTACTACCCCGGCGACTGGCAGTAGATGCCGCACCATAAAAAAACCCGGCTGCGCACCAGTTGGATGCACAGCCAGGCACTCGTCTGCCTAAGTGTTCTAACCTGCTTCTAATCCCACTCGAAGTCCGTGTCCTCGTGCTCACCTGCTTCCGGATGGTCCCGATACCGTCGGTGCCAATCTCTGCGCTCCGGTCTCCAGCCCCGGTCTCGGTATCCGCCGCCACCGCCGCGCATACCTGCTCGCTCTGGCGGTCCGCCCCTCTCTGCCCGTCCGAGACTTCGGTCCCATCTGCCTCTGTCTCTGTCTTCACATCTCCGCCCGCGGTTTCTTCTGATACCTCTGTGCCGCATACCTTGGCCGCGTCTGCCTGCGCCTTCTCGCCCGGAAAGCCTGCCGCCTCTGCCTTTGTCGCCGCGCTCAAATCCGCCGGCCCATCCACGGTCACGTTGTCCTGCCCGTTGAGAGCGTCCGAATCGTGCCCTGTCCCGCTTGGCTCCTGAATCTTCCCAGTCCTTTCCCTCGCCGGCTCTTTGTCTGCGTAATTGGCCGGGACGTCTGCCGGCTTCCGCTTTTTCTGTCCCCTGACGTTCTTTGGCACGCTTCATCTTCCTGAGCAATTGCCCCATCTTTTCGCTGTCGTCTTCCTGGTGGGCGGTTATCAGTGCGCCCAGCCACCTGTCGAACTGCTGCGGTCCAAGCTGTCGACCGCTGCGCTGCTGCTTTTCTACTTGCCGGGGTCTTTGCCTGCTTCTGCCTTGGCCCTGCGATTCTTTGGCGAGCAGTTTTTCGCCTCCCGCCAGCAAAACAACCACCATAAGATACATAACAGTTTTTCTTAACATTTTCTGTCCTTTCAAAATTACGTTTCTTTCTTGTTCCAACAACCTGTGAATCCACAAGGACAGACGCCGACACAGGGCAATTTATTGCGTTTTTCCGATATTCACTGAAAGAAAACGCTCACCGTTCTATTTTGAACCGCTCACTCCGCCCAGGCCGAAATCTTCCTTCTCGGTAAGGACCACCCATCCACGCCAGTCCTTTTTATTGATTCGAACCGCCTCAATCGGCCTGACATCCTTCAGCCGAACCAGCATACCGAACCGGCAATCCATCTTACTTCGCCAATAATCGTCATCGCCGCATATCAAATCGTTGTACTTGTCCTTGAGCTCGCCAATCTTCTTCGGCGTCAGATTCTCAAAATATCTCACCCTCTCAACGATGGCCGTGGCGCAAACCGGCCCGCTGCTCAACTTGAGAAACAGCTTGTCGCCCGGTTGAACCCGGCCAAAGTGCGCTCGCCTGGTTTTGGTAAGCCGGGACTCAATCGTTTTGCTGCCGCTCAAAATCGCGTCCAGGTACGGCCTCTTCAATATCGCTAAATGGGAGCCCATCGCTATGGTTTATAATAAAAATCTCTCACGCCGACAACTGCTTTGACCTGTTGCCGACAGCCCCATATAATCAGACGCCTCTGCTTGGCAGACGGAGTATTTCCGGAAAACTATTACGCATAAATAAGGACTGCCGCAGGCAAATGAAAAAAATCCTCAAAAAAGGATTGGGAGTTTTGCTGATTATCCTGGGCCTTTTGGCCCTGCTGACGCCTTTTTCGCCGGGCTCCTGGCTTGCCCTCATCGGCCTCGAAATCCTCGGCGTAAGAGTGCTGTTGGAACGAAAATTCTCCTCTCTTCTCAGCCAAAAGCATAGAAAAGCCCTTCTCAGGTGGAACCAAAAGGCCAAACGCCTCTGGCCATTTGCATGGCTCAAATCCGGACGCTCCAATTCCGACACCAACAAAAAGCCTGATTAAAGTTTGTCGCCCGTTTGTACTAATCCGTTTTCACTCTCGCCTCCCAATACGCGCCGGCTCTAAGCCTTGTTTGCCTTTATTGTGCGGGGAGTTTTGTCCTTTGACGCAAACCGGCGCAGAATCTATAATCAATACGCTGTTTTTCGAGGAATATAATCATGGAGTCGGTCTTACTTGTTGTCCTTGGTGTCTTGTTGCTGGTCGTCCTGGGCCTTTTGATTTGGTCCATCGCCGGCCGAAGCGCCGGTACGACTCTGCTTGCCCAGCAGCTCGAAGCCCTAAAAGCTGCTCAGGACAACATCCGTGAGACTCTGAATAAATCCCTACAGACCGGCCAGGACTCCATCAGCCGCTCTCTCCAGTCCAGCCAGAAGGTTCTGGGCCAGTTAAACACGCAAGTTGGAGAGTTACAGGGCACAAACAAGCAAATGCTGCAGATGCAGACCGACGTAAAACGCCTCCAGGATATTCTAAGCTCGCCCAAGCTGCGTGGCCAAATGGGCGAATGGTCGCTCGAAAATCTGCTGTCTCAGGTTCTTCCCACGGCAAGCTACGAACTGCAGTATACTTTCAAAGACGGCAAAGTAGTTGACGCGCTGGTCAGGATGACCGATTTCTCAGTACCCGTCGATGCAAAATTCCCCCTGCCCGCTTTCGAGACCCTCTCAAAGGCGGAGACCGAAGATGAAAAAACCAGGGCCCGCAGGCAGTTCCTTCGTGACGTCACAGCCCACATCGACAAAATCGCTTCCGACTATATCAGGCCTGTCGAAGGCACACTGGATTTTGCACTGATGTACATACCCGCCGAGAACGTCTATTACGAGACGGTTGTCAAATATGCAGGCGACACGCGGGATATTATGCAGTACGCCCTGGACAAAAAGGTGATACCAGTTTCGCCGGCTCTGCTGTATGCATACCTTATGACGGTCGTGATGGGTCTGCAAGGCCTGCAGATTGAAAGACAGGCCGCAGAAATCCGACAGAATCTTAAGAAGCTCAACGCCGATTTCGCCGAATTCGTCAACACCTGGGATACCCTCGGCACTCACATCCGCAACACCTCGAACAAATACGACGAAGCCAACAAAAAACTCGACCGATTCGGAATGCAACTGACTCAAATCCAGGACCAACGCCAAGGCGATACGCAAGATGATACTGGAATGACCAGGATGCCATAGCACTCCGGCCTCGAACCAGACCTGTTTGACAAAACCGACCGTCTTTATATAATAACAGCCGACCACACGAAAACTAAATGGCAGCACAGTTAAGCGAGCAGGACAAATGATAAGAAGCACGTTTCGCGCAGTTGTGCTTGTTTTCGCAGGTCTTTGTCCCACGGTAAAAAGCTCTTGGGGCGCGTATAAGAGCCCGGAGCAGGAACTAAAAAGTCTATATGAAGGAGTCTGTTGATGAATTCAAAACCACTGGCATTATTATTGACATCTCTGATGTGCCTGGTTCTTGTTGTGGGTCCCGGTTGCGGCGGGCCTGGCAAAATGACGTTCGGCAGGCGCGACGAGCCGCGTGATAATGCCGAGCCTGATTACCTTGGCCTTGTCAAAGCTTATGCCGATGTACTGATTGAGCACGGCACAGACACTTACGGCAATGTCAGCTCGCCCTTGATTGCATCGACTCTTGACAGGGGCACTTTGTCCCTTATGGCCGGCAAGCCCGGAGATATCGAAGGAATCCGCGGCGGCGACCGCGCAAATACCGGCGCCAACGTCTTTCACGACCAGGATATGTATCAGGTGCTGTATGCCCTGACCGAGATAACCGGCGACAAACGCTACGCAAACCAGGCCGACAAAACGCTCAAATGGTTCTTCCGGCACTGCCAGAGTCCCCAAACCGGACTTATGGCCTGGGGCGAGCATCTCTCCTGGGCTTTTAAGCAGGACGACCTTGCCGGCAGGAAGGACGGACCACACGAGTTCTACGGCCCATGGGTGCTCTGGGACAGGTCTTTTCAAATTGCACCGAAGGCCTGTACGAAATTTGCCCGCGGATTGTGGGACCACCAAATCCATGAGCACAGCGGCGAGTTCTCCCGACACGCCAAATGGGTAAGCCACGGCACGGCAGTAGGCAACGGCTATCCTCGCCACGGCGGTTTCTGTATCGCAACTTGGGCCGAAGCCTACAACCGAACCAAAGAACCCGTCTTCCTGAAGGCCATCGAGACCCTTGTCGACCACTTCGAGAAAACCAGCGGCAAAGAAACCGGCGCCATCCCCTGCTGCACCACCCCGAGCAGGATAAATATTATCTGGCCGGAAAGTAACCTGTCATTGGCTGTCGACCTCTGGGACGCCGCCGAAGAAGTCCCCGAACCCTTGGCTCAGAAATTGCGCGAACGGACCTTCAAGACCGACCGGGTTTACCTGAGTCTGCTGCACGAATTCGGCCCCACAGGAAGAGGATTCGTCGCCGGCGCCAACGTCCAAACGCTTGAGCGCCTCACCGAAGGCCCCTGGACAGATACCAAAATCTGGGGTACGGGTTATGGCAAGGCCACCGACGCCCAGATCGCGATGCTCTGCTATCTGCGCTACCGGCAGGTAAAAATGCCCGGCTATAAAAAGCTCGTTCTTGACGCGGCCTCACGCTACCTCCACTCAGAACCTGACACGAAAATAACCTTGTATCCCGGCTCAATGGCCGACGCCATCCTCCACATGCTCGCCTGCTATAAACTCACAGGTCGGGATTATTATATGCACAGGGCACAATACTTCGCCAAAAAGGCCGTCGAGACCTTCTTTGACGACAGCTCGGCACTTCCCAAAGCCAGTTCGGCGCACGACCACTACGAGACCATCACCGGCGGCGACGACCTGATGATGGCGATGCTGGAGCTCTGGGCTGCGAAATGCCAGCCACAAAAAGACCTCCACCTGGTTTATAATCACCGCTAAGAGAATCTGTAAACAGCAGGAAAGAAAGGTGTGTCGAAATGATTTATGAAGACTTGAAAGGCAAAAAAGTCTTGGTAACCGGCTCGAGCAGCGGTATCGGTGCGGCCGCTGCCGTAATGTTCGCTCGGCAGGGCTCTTTCGTAGGCGTCCACTATTTTCAGTCCAGACAGGCCGCCGAAAAAATCCTTGCCGAAGTCAAACAAAGCAGTGACGGTGTCCTGCTCCAGGCCGATGTCCGCGATGAAACACAGATAAATGAAATGATAGAGCAGTTCGTAAAAGCAGCAGGCGGCATCGATGTTCTTATTAATAACGCCGGCTCGATGATTAAGAGGCAGCCCCTTGAGACCGCAACCGCCCGCTATCACGATGACCTCTACGCCACCAATGTCCGAAGCATCGTGCTTGTGACAAAGGCGGCCCTGCCGCATCTGAAAAAAAGCAAAGGCAATATTGTAAATATCGGTTCGCTGGGAGGCCACACCGGCGGAACGCACGGCTCCGGTATGTACTGCGCGTCCAAGGGAGCTGTCGCTACTCTTACTATGGGTATGGCCAAAGAATTTGCCCCCTACGCAATCAGAGCCAACAACGTCTGCCCGGGTGTTATTGAAACGCCGTTCCACGACAAGTTCAGCACCCCTCAGTTCGTAAAGGACTTTGCTGATAACACTCCGCTCGGAAGAAACGGCACCGCCGATGACGTCGCAAAAGCCGTACTGTTTCTGGCAAGCAGCGAGGCCGCCGGTTTTATCACCGGCGAATACATCGCCGTCAACGGCGGCTTCTATATGAGGGCTTGAAATACCAACCGTCACTTTCAGAAGGAGAGAAGCCTTATGAAAA
>JAUWKC010000011.1 GCA_030607345.1 Planctomycetota bacterium
CAATTCAAAACCAATTGGCAAAAAGGCCGCGACCGCCAAACTTCACCAAATACGAGTTACGAGATACGAGATACGCTCCTCCGTGCCTATAAGGCACCTCTGGCCGGGGTTCCTCTCTTGCAGGCAAGCCGCGCGCACAAAACAACCCCTTTTATGCAAAACAAAGCCAATTTGCCAACCCCTGCTAATAACTGTAACCTCAGCTCTAACAAGCACTTACGAACACAAACCGCCCCTGCAGGCGCCAAAAAACAAAGCCAATCCCCGAAAAGGCCAAAAATGAACCTAACCGCTTATGCAATAAAGGATTACGGAAAAAAACCCGCCGTTACGTAAACGACCGGAATTCCGCGATAAGGGCCTTGGTATATTTGCCCGGCTTACCGTCGCCTATCGCCTTGCCGTCGAAACTCACTACAGCAACAATGTCTTTCGTCGTAACGGCGATGAAAAGCTCGTCCGCCTCGCCGGCCTCCGCTGGCGTCAACGAATGCTCGACAACCTCCAGCCCAACCGCTTTTGCGCCTTTGATTACATACTTCCGCGTCACCGACGCCAGGATATTGCCCGTCAGCGGGGCCGTCCGCACCGCTTTTCCGAACACCGCAAAGAACGCCGAAGCCGCTCCCTCTGTTATCAGTCCCGCCTCATCCACAAGTATCGCCTCATCACACCCTTTTTTCGTCGCATCCATCCTGGCAAGCACGTTTGCCAGCAGGTTCAGCGACTTTATATCGCATCTTTTCCACCGCCAGTCCGGGTGCGTAGATACCGCAATGCCCGCGGCCTTGACTTGCGTATCATCGTCCAATTCCGTCACCGTCAGAAAGAAATTCGGCTGCAAATCCCCCTCCGCCACATGGTTTCGAACGGCAGAGCCCCTGGTAACATGAAAGTATATCTTGGCATTTCCAATCTGAGCCTTGGAGAAAGCATCCAACACCCGCCTGCGAACCTCCTCAACATCGATTCCGCCTATGCCGATGGCAGCCAGACTTCCGCGAAATCTCTCCAGATGTTCCTCCAGTGCGAAGATTTTGCCGTCGTAGCTTCGCACAACTTCGTAGACGCCGTCGCCAAAATAGACTCCGCGGTCCAGATACGCCGGGCCAAGCTCAGCCATCGCCACAATCCTGTCCTGTATCATCGCAAGTTGCATAGAAATGCTCCTGCACGCCTTTTTCTAAGCTTTCGACTACCTGCCAACGACGAAAATACAAAAATTGCCATAAAATGCTTTACAAACAAACACCGAACACATAATATATCGCCTTGGTTGCTGTTTTTGAATAGAAAAGCCCGGAGTTTTGAGAATGTATGCCGTAATAGAACAAGGTGGAAAACAATACAAGGTCGCCGAAGGTGATTCTATAGATATCGAGCTGACCGACGTCGCCCCCGATGCCGCCAAAATCGACCTGGACAAGGTTCTGTTCGTAAGCGACGGCAAGAAAGTGAAAATCGGCGCACCATACCTCGAAGGCGCAAAGGTCGTTGCTTCATTTAAGAAGACCGCTGAAAATTCCGTAGTCAAAGGCCCGAAGCTTTACCCGGCACAGCGTCGCAGACGCAAAAACAGCAAAAGGCGCATCGGTCACCGCCAAAAATACCTCCAGGTGGTAATCGAAAAGATAAAAGCCTGACAGAAGTATCACGCCGGGCAGGCGCGAAAAACTACTACTCAGAACGCTTTGCCGGCGGTTCGGCGGTTTTCCCGCACCAGGCGCAAACCAGTTCATCGGCAAATGCACGCCATTTTTCGGCGCCGTTGGCGACAAAGTACTCGAACGAGTTATCGTCAACCAGATTTCCCAAGAGCGCCTTTCGGTCGTCCGGCTCAGGAATCTCACGAATGATTCGCTTTCTGAATTCCTCAAGTTCGGCAAGAAACTCGCCGTGCTTTGCAGTGAAAATTCTCTCGAGCTTCTTTCTTACGTGACCTGAATACGCCGGACAGTCACCCTCGGTACTGACTGCTATCTGCAGGTCGCCGCGTTTCACCACCGCCGGCACAAAAAAGTCACAAAGCTCCGGCTCATCGACAACATTGCAGAGAATCTCCAGTTCCTGGCAATCCTTGTGAATCTGCCTGTTGAGCCGAGTGTTATTCGTCGCTGCTATCACAACGGCTGCCCCGAGAAGATAGCTCTTTTCATACCTGCCTTTAACCAGCTTGACGCTGGCGCCGCGACAAACGGCGTCAAGCATCTCGTCGATATGCTCAGCCACCACCACAAGGCGTGCGCCCGCTTCGAGCAGGGCGCTGGCTTTTCGGGCAGCAACGCTGCCGCCGCCGATTACAACCGCACGGCGACCACCCATCTCCAGAAATATCGGATACTTCCCCATACGTTTAATTATAGCACAGTCTGACCGCTGTAAATACCAAATCCCGGCCAAAAGGCAAAAAACACCGCCGCCGAATCGTTTTCACCGAAATTGTGCTCTTTCGATTAGCAACCGCCCCGAATATGTTGTAAACTTATGCAAATCGTATCCGGCTGGCTTTAGGTTGCAGGAAAATGAGCGAGACGAAAATATTGCGCCCACCATTAAGCGAAACTGATGCCCGTTCACTAAAAGCCGGCGACGAGGTGCTTCTAACAGGAGTAATATACACTGCCCGCGATATGGCCCACAGAAGACTGTGCCAGGCAATTGACGCGGGAGACAGACTGCCGTTTAAGCTGGAAGGAGCGGTCATTTACTTCGTGGGGCCTACGCCGGCGCCGCCCGGACGCGTAATTGGTGCAGCCGGGCCAACCACATCCTCGCGGATGGACCCGTTCAGTCCGAAGCTGCTCGCCAACGGCCTGCGTGCTATGGTCGGCAAAGGCTATCGAGACAAGCGGGTGGCCGATGCCTTGCAAAAATACGGCGCGGTCCACCTCGCCGCTATCGGCGGGGCGGGGGCGCTGTTGAGCAAACACATAGTTGACGCCGAGGTAATCGCGTATGAGGACCTCGGCGCAGAGGCCGTCAGGAAACTTCAGGTCGTCGATTTCCCGGCCATTGTCGCCTACGATGCGAGTGGCCGGACTGTTTACAGGGGATTCTGAATGAAAGTTGCATTACTCGGGCTGATGCAGTCCGGCAAGAGCACCATTTTCTGTGCTGTCAGCGGCAAGGAAATTCCGCCGCCCGGCTCCACCGCCATTCAAGAAGCAATAGTACCGGTGCCGGATGAGAGACTTAACTGGCTGGCTGAGTATTACAAGCCGAAAAAGACAACGCACGCGACAATTGACTGTCTTGATTTGCCCGGTTTCAACTTTGCCGATGAGCACGGACGAGCCGCGGCGAGGCGGCTGATTGACCAGGTAAGAACCGTCGATGCGCTTGTTCTGGTGGTACGGGCATTTGAAGAGCCGGCCATTCCGCCTTATCGAAACAGCGTGAATCCGGCAAGAGATTTGGATGAGTTGAAAACCGAACTGCTTCTGTCCGATTTGGAGCTTGTGGCGACCCGCATCGAAAAACTTGAAAAGCAGGTCACCAGGCCCACAAAGACACAGGCCCAGGATAAGGCCGAACTGGCGCTTCACAAAAAGCTCCAGGAGACCATCGAGGCTGAAAAGCCCATTAGCTCGGGCATCGAAACCGAGCAGGAGCTTGAAATCATCAAATCTTTCGGATTCCTGACGCTAAAGCCCATAGTCGTCGCAGTGAACATCGGCGAAGACCAACCCGTGGAAAGCTTCGATTTCGGTGGCGCCCTGGAAGAGAATGTGCCGGTCATTACCATTTGCGCCAAGCTCGAATACGAACTTGCGCAACTGGACCAGCAGAGCAGACAGGAGTTTATGAAAGATTTGGGCATAACCGAGTCGGCGGTAAGTAAATTCGTCAATAGCTGCCACTCGGCGCTGGGCCTGATAAGCTTCTTTACCTCTGTCTCGGGTGAGCTGCGGGCCTGGCCCATAAGAAATGGCGTCATCGCCGTCGACGCGGCCGGCAAGATTCACACCGACATAAAACGCGGCTTTATCCGGGCTGAGACCTTTGCCTTCCAAGACCTCAAACAGCTCGGAAACGAAAAGCAGCTCAAAGCTGCGGGCAAAATCAAACTCGAAGGAAAGGACTACGTCGTACAGGACGGAGATGTCATCCATTTCCGCTTTAATGTCTAACGCAAACGAGACGGGAGTAAATTCACGCAGGCGTCAGACTTTTTTGCAAAAGGCGAAAAAAGAGGCTCATTCCACCCGGAGAAACAGCAAAAACAGACGCCAAATGATTACACCGCCTGTTCGAAGCGCACCAATTACCCCTCCCGTTCGATGCTCGGCTGTGGATTGGCCGGCTCCGGAAAAGCCCGGGCTTAGTCGACGTTCATTGTCATCAGGAACTCGGCGTTGCTTCGGCACTTGCCGAGTCTGTTTTTGAGCAGTTCAACAGACTCGACCGGGCTCAGCTCGCTCAGGACCCTGCGAAGTCGGTACACAAGCTGCAGTTCCTTGGGGTCGAGCAGAAGCTCCTCTCTTCTGGTTCCGCTTCGGCTGATATCAATGGCCGGCCATATCCGCCTGTCAACCAGGCGCCTGTCGAGGTGCAGCTCCATATTCCCGGTCGCCTTGAACTCCTCGAAAATCACCTCGTCCATCTTTGAGCCGGTGTCAATTAGTGCCGTAGCGAAGATAGTCAGCGAACCTCCGTGCTCGACGTTTCTGGCTGCACCGAAGAATCTCTTGGGCATCTGCATAGCGCCTGCATCGACACCGCCGGTCAGGATTTTCCCCGAGTGCGGCATCTGGGTATTGTAGGCACGGGCCAGGCGGGTTATCGAGTCCAGAAGAATAACAACATCGTGGCCGTACTCGACCGTCCGCTTTGCCTTTTCAATGACGACTTCCGCGACCTGGCAGTGACGGGCGGCGGACTCGTCGAAGCACGAGCTTATAACCTCAACATCCGGAGCGGTCTTGCGCTGCATTTCCGTCACTTCCTCGGGCCTTTCGTCAATCAGCAGCACTATCAGCTTCACCTCAGGGTGATTGGTGCTGATGGCATTGGCGATTTTCTGTAGCAGGATTGTCTTGCCCGTACGCGGGGGAGCGACTAACAGACCACGCTGGCCCTTGCCAACCGGCGTTACCAAATCCATTATGCGCATATTCAGCTCGCCCGATTCGTTTTCAAGGACAAGCCGCTCCTCCGGATGCAGCGGCGTCAGGTCGCTGAAGACCACTTTCTCGGCGAGGTTGTCCGGATTTTCGTAGTTGATAGCCTCGACACGCAGCAGAGCAAAGTATTTCTCAGAATCCTTGGGCGGTCTGATCTGGCCGGATACGGTGTTGCCGCTCCGCAGGCCGAAACGCCTTATTTGCGAAGGAGAAACGTAAATATCATCCGGGCTGGAAAGATAGTTGTAGTCCGGGTTCCGCAGAAACCCGTAGCCATCAGGGAGGACCTCGAGTACACCTTCGCCGAACATCAGGCCGTTCTGGCGAATCCGTTCCTTAAGAATTTTGAATATCAGGTCCTGCTTTTTCAGCCCCTGGTATTCCTTGATATTTTCGTTCTTGGCAATATCATGCAGGTCAGACACGGTCAATTTCTGAAGGTCGGTCAAATACAGCTCGCCTTTCTTTATCCGCTCATATTTGGCGTGTGTAGACTCCTCTTCCGCCTTCTTGTCCTTCTCGGCCTGGGTCATTGGCTTCTCACCGGCGCGTTCCTGCGTGGCTACGGCACTGTTCTGCTGCTGCAAAACGTCTGCGTCGGTCTGCGCAGCGGCGACTTGTCCGGCACCCCTTTTCCTTGTGTTCTTGCGTTTTTTCGATTTGCTCCTGTTCGTTTTTGCAGCAGGTCTAACCATGGTCACTCCTTATGCTTCGTTTGTTTCCTAATTTTGCGGGAATCCTGAAGATTTCTTACGACTATCCCACAGGAAATAAATAGGATTTAAGCGTTGAACAGTCGAAACAAAATCTAAATTTTATAAACAAGCAGTACTAATAAGAGAAATTACCAACAAGCCCTGATTACTTGCAACCCACCATATATGAGAAGATTTCAACGACTTGCCTTGACAATTCGGAAAGCCCGGAATTGTTACGTATAACATTATCGGCGAGTCTGGCCTTGCTGTCAAGCGAAATTTGAAAATTTTCCCTGACTGAAAGTTGACTTTTTTCACAAATCCCCATTTTTTTCGCCCTATCGAGCCTCAGAGGGACCTCACAATCCACAAAAATCAGCTTGTCACAGCGTTTTGCCCATCCGACCTCGACCAAAAGCGGCATATCAAGCACAATGGCTTTGACCTGCTCCTGGCGACTATATTCGTTCATAAGTTGCTCAGCACGTGCCAGAACATAGGGATGGACTATGTTATTGAGCGTTGACAGCTTCTCAGAGTCGGCAAAGGCAATATCAGCCAACTTTTGGCGGTCGATTCCTCCGGTACTATCCAGTATGCCGTTGCCAAAAGACCTTAGTATTCTATCTCTGACGTTTTTTCTGTCAAGTACTTTATGCGCAATTTTGTCGGCGTCAATGACCGCACAGCCGAGTTTGGCAAATTCCGCCGCCACCGTACTTTTTCCGGAAGCCACTCCACCTAATATCCCTATTACTGGTTTTGTGCTCGGTTTGTCCACAGCCGAGCAATCTAATCGCCCCTACCCAATCGGTCAAGCAGATTTCCCGGTGCTGCCCAAAGCTGTGACTTGGCAACACACTCTCCGACAAAAAAAAAGAAAATACTTGCAAAATCAAGCGTTTTCGTGCTAAAATTACAACCGCAGTAAATGGACACAAAAGGCCGGGCATTTGAAAAGCCGCGTTAGCTTTTTGTGCTGGGCCCGATTGCAGGGGAGAAACAAACTTGTTGGACTTTTTCGAATTGCGAGGGGCGGTACTGGTAGCCATTGTTGCTGTATGCCTGGCGGGTGGCCACGTGTGTGGCGAAATCCTGATGGTACCCTATCAAGTCTCAGCCGGCCCTGACGACGGCTATGAACTCAACGACGACTAGGGCCATATCATCGACAACACTATACTGCTCATCGGCACCCACCAAAACAACTGGTCCGTTCCGTTTCCGATTACCGGTATAAGGTTTACAAATGTGGGCGTGCATAGGTTGGCGCAAGAACTGAGATTGGCAGAGGGACAAGCCTCAAAAACCCATGTTTTTGTGCAACTGTTCACCAAATCCCTCCCTGAAAAGAAAATGCTTGACAGTTTATGTCGATTTCTTGTAGAATTATTGGCATCGAATGGAGAAATTATGTTCTTTAAGAGTGTAAATGGGAAATCTCGGGTAAAATTATCGATGTAGTATGGAGAAATAAGTTTTTGAAGCGTCTAAATGGGAAATCTCAAATTGGAGGTGCACAAATGGGCAATCTCGTACAGAGAAAACGAATGATCCCCCTTCTTGTTATTTCACTGCTTGCTACAGTTCAGTTTGCTGCCGCGTTTCCCCTGCAGGTGGATATCGGTGAGACAGGCCAACAGGTCAAAGCCGGCTGGGAGGCATTTACAGGAACTCACGAAGCAGGCCCACTTAATCAAACATACCCAGTCGACACCGGCACTGTTACCGTCGACATCCGCATAAGCAACGGCAACGTAAGCGGCTACCGCAACTACTATCCAGGCGGTGACGTTGGTGGGGACATGGTCTATGCCGACGTTTCAGATGATACCGGTCCCATAGATGCCCAGGTTATTTTGACGCTGATTGATCTGCCGGCAGGTAATTACTCGCTGACCGCATTCCACAACGACTCGAAGTCCACCCACGAGCAGTTTGCTCCGATTGATGTTCAGGTAACAGGCGCCGTATCTGCTTCAACCAGCGATCTCAATGTTGCCCAGACCAAAAATGCCGTCAATGATACCGGCTTGGGCCAAAGCAACGTCGCTTTCACTGCAACCGGCTCAGGAGATGTCGTCATAACCTACACACCGACTTCTTCCGGTTCGGACGGCAAAGCCGTTCTCAACGGATTCGTTCTCGACTGGGGCAATGAGGTATATGCGTACAATCCGAGGCCTGCAAATGGAGAAAGGAACGTCGAGCCGGCGGTGGTGCTCAGGTGGGATGAACCGGAAGACGTATGCAGCACACTTTACGATGTGTATTTTGACAGCGATATGAATTTCCCGAACGGCGCCGTACGAACGGACAGCAACAGCTTTGATCCTGAGCCGGACCTTGCCTATGGAACCGTTTATTACTGGCGAGTTGATGTGGTTGACCCCAACGGCGGAGGTCCAGTGACCTACGAAGGTGAACTCTGGACTTTCACGACCAAAGAACGCGGCGCAGTGGAAGATTTCGACTCGTATGCGGACGTGAATGCTCTGCTGAGCAAATGGACGGATGGTTCCGGCAACGGAAGCGGGGCAACAGTTGAGTTGGAGGAAGAATTTGGCGGCCAGTCGATGAAGTTTCGATACAACAACAGCGAGCCGCCGTTTTATTCGGAAGCCAGCATGTGGTTTTCGACCGCTCAGGATTGGACTGAAGATGACGTTAGGGCCCTGTCGCTGTGGTATAAAGGCGATCCGAACATAGATGAGTTGTACATAAGGCTTGCAGATAGTAATAACAGCGATGTGCAAAGATTCTCAGATGTCAACGTGATTCAGTCGGGGGCCTGGGTTGAGCTTAGCCTTGAGCTCGATAATTTCGTCGGCGTTGATTTGAGCAGAGTACGTCAGATGACATTGGGAGCAGGACGGGAGCCGGGTGAAGCAAGTGAAGCGGGCACGGTTTATTTCGATGACATCAGGCTGTATCCAGCCAGGTGTTTTTTTGAATATACGGCTGCAGCAGATTTGACCGGTGATTGTGCGGTTGATTATGACGATTTAAGAATAGTGGGACGAGACTGGCTGTTCAGCGATTACAATGTTGCGGCACAAGCTCCAGACGGCAACCATCTGCGTGTGCACTACAAGTTTGACGAGACTTCGGGCTTTGTAGTTCACGATTTCTCCGGCAATGCTTACGACGCCACGATTGATACGAATGATGTCAACGGTGTATGGGACGCTAACGGCAGCGATGGGGGGTGTATCCGTTTTGACGGCACTTTCAGTGTGTTGGTTCCTGACGGCGTTTTTGCCGGTGTCAGTGGAGCAGTGACTGTTTCGATGTGCGTGTACAATGATGCAAATGAGAGCACAGAGAGTGAGTTAGAATTTGATGCCGGGCCTATGGAGCGAAGACTGTGGGAGCGGTTAGTCTGGGGACAAGGGCAAAGTGGAAACAATTGGCATCACTACTCAGTTGTCAAGGATGCCACCGAAGGGCTGATGAGGATTTATGACAACGGACTTGTTGTTGCGCAAAGTCGGGAGGTCTTTGTGCCGATGGATGGTGGTGCGGCCGGGCCGACGAAGATCGGCGCGACGGGTGACGGCGACTACGGGTACTACAAAGGCAGACTGGACGACTTTCGTGTCTATGACTATGCGTTGAAACATGCGGAGGTATTGTATCTGGCAGTGGGGAATTGGGCCGAGATATTTCAGCCTTTGACACCAGAGCTGTCGAGGGCCGACTTCAATGAGGACGGTAAGATCGACCTCAGGGACTTTGTGGTTATCGCGGATGCGTGGCTTTCAAAATATATGTGGCCGTAGTAGAAAGAAAGGCATTTTGGGATGAACTTTTCAGGAATAAAGATGAATCGTCGAGAGTTTCTAAGAAAGTGTGCGGAAACAGCGGGTGCAGTGACTTTTTCGCATAGCTCTGTGGCGGCCGGGGGCACTTTGTTTTCTAACAAGAATGTCGAACTGCGCCTTCAGCGTGCCAATCGTCCGAACATCATTTTTATAATGGCAGACGACCTTGGCTACGGTGAGGTGGGCTGTTACGGGCAGCAGTATATTCAGACTCCGAAGATTGACCTTCTTGCAGCCCAGGGGATGCGATTTACACAGGTATATTCAGGCTCACCGGTTTGTTCGCCGTCTCGGAGTGTGCTGATGACGGGCCAACATACAGGCCACACGCGCATACGCGACAACTTTGCTGCTGTTGGGGGCGTTGGTCCTGAGCATAGGCCCGTGCTCGAATATGAGGACATCACGGTCGCGGAGGTTTTGCGGCAGGCCGGGTACGCTACCTGGATTACCGGAAAATGGGGCCTTGGCGAGCCTGATACGTCAGGTGTACCTACCTGGCAGGGCTACGACGAGTGGCTTGGATTTCTCAACAACAATCGTGCTGATCACTACTTTACCGAATACTTGTGGCGCAATGAAGAAAAATACTATCTGGAGGGTAATCTTAACGGCCAGCGCAATCAGTATGTGCTGGGCGTTTTTACAGAGTTCGCGCTTGATTTCATCAGGTCCAACAAGGACCGGAGGTTCTTTTTGTATCTGCCGTACACGACTCCGCACGCGCTCTACGAGGTGCCGAGTGTGGAACCGTACGCTAATAAGCCCTGGACGTCGTTCGAGAAGACCTACGCGGCTATGATTACTCGGATGGACAAGGACGTTGGGCGGATCATGAATCTTCTGAGGGAGCTGGGCATCGACGAGAATACGATTGTATTCTTTACCTCTGATAATGGGGCGAGCGGCAACGTGTCCGGGACGCGTTTTGATAGCTGGAGCGTTTTCCGAGACAAGAAGGGAAGCGTATATGAGGGCGGGATACGAGTGCCGATGATTGTGCGCTGGCCCGGGAAAGTGCCGGCGGGCAGAGTCAGTGATAAAGTCTGGTACTTTGCGGACGTGCTGCCAACGCTGGGTGAGCTTGCGGGCGTGAGTGCTCCGTCAAATATTGACGGTGTCAGTGTTTTGCAGACGCTGCTTGGCCGGGAGCAAGACCTTAACGGGCGGTTCCTTTACTGGGAAAAACCGGCAGGCAGCATTTGCCAGGCTGTTCGCCTTGACGACTGGAAAGGTGTTCGGTATGGCCTGGACGGCAGTCTCGAGTTGTACAACCTCAAGACCGACGTTAGTGAAACCACCAATGTGGCGAGTCAACATCCGGGAGTGGTGGCGCAGATTGAGAGCTACCTCGAAACGGCCCGCACTGATTCGCCGATGTGGCCTGCCAGTTGATTTCTCTCCTCGGCTTGGGTGCGGTGATGGTGAGTCATTCGGATTCGGATTTTTCTTCATGAACGCCGAAGGACCAAATACCGTTCTCGAAGGTCTGACCATAACCGGCTCCGGCTGGGGCGGCGGAATCTACCTCAATCAGACGTGTCCTACCATTCGAAACTGCGTCATCCGTGACAACTGGGGTAACGGCATCCTCGGTTCTTTCAGCGGCGATTTGATTATCGAAGGCTGCACCATCGCTCGAAATACCGGCGGGGAATGGGGCGGCGGCGGCATAACCCTGTACGGTGCCGGCAGCCTGACTATTACCGAGTGTTTAATTGCCAACAACAGCTATCATTGGGGATATGGATGCGGAATCAGGTACTACTGGAGGAGCCAAGAAGGACCGCCGGCTGACATCAACATAACTGACTGTATCATCACCGGCAACGAAGGTGACAACGGCGGAGGCTTATACTGCGAGGCCGGGTCCTGCAGTATTACAAACAGTGAAATCATAAATAACGCCGCATACGATATGGGTGGCGGCGTCTATGTTTTTGATGGTAACTGCACGATTGAAAACACCATAATCAGCAATAATACGACCGAAGGAAACGGGGGCGGTTTGTACGCTGAATACTGCGACATCACAATTACAGACAGCGTTATCTCGCAGAACCGCTCCGGTCGGAACGGCGGCGGACTTTTTATTGAACGCTGCACCGGGACGATTACTTCGTCTCAAATCAGCAACAATTCTGCAGCGTACTTTGGGGGAGGGCTGGCAGGTTTCGGCGGATCGCTATTGCTGAGCAATTGTGTTTTAAGCGGCAACGAGGCAATGGATGGCGGCGCCATCGCTGCGTTTTTCGGGCCGGTCAGCAATTGCACTATAGTGGGAAACAAGGCTGTGGACACCACAATCGTGGTCAGGCACATGCCTGAGCCGATTCGTAATTGCATAATCTGGGATAACCGTAGCGAATTTATCGTAGACAGAATCCTCTCGCTTGAATACGACTGCGTTCAGGGCGGCTGGGATGGCCTTGGCAATATTGAGCTGGACCCCTGCTTTGCCGTGCCGGGGTACTGGCATCCGAATGACACACCGAATGATGTCAACGATGATTTCTGGGTCGACGGCGATTACCATCTAAAGTCCGAAGCCGGCAGGTGGAAACCATCAATCTACGGCGGGCTCGATTCGACGGCGGACAACTTCATTGATTTGACGGACTTTGCCGCATTTGCCGGTTACTGGCAGAAGGAGGGAATCGGCCTGCCGGCTGACCTGGACAGAAGCGGCACGGCTGATTTTAATGACCTGACGCTGCTGCTCGAAAACTACCTAGCGAGCTACGCGGACGGCGCCTGGGTTTACGACAATGTCACCAGTCCATGCATCGACACGGGCAACCCCGGTTGCCCCTTGGGTGACGAGCCGAACGATGCCAACAACGTGCGAGTCAACATGGGCGCTTACGGCGGCAGAGCCGAAGCAAGCAAGACGCCGCTGGATTGGGCGATACTGGCTGACTTGGACAACGACATAATCGTCGATGTTAACGACCTTGGAGTATTTTGCGATTACTGGCTCGACAGCGGCGAGTGCATCCCTGCCGACCTTGACCGCAGTGGCTTCGTCGATTTTGCCGACTATGCTATTCTCAGCAAACAGTGGTTGTGGCCAGATTAAAGCCGTTTCGGCACTAAGCCTTCGCGCAAGATTTCTGGGTGCGTTTGCGGCACTTTTGCAGACCGCCCAGCAAGTGGTTCTGCACCACCACGTCCCAGCTCATATGCTTGGCCAGCGAGTAGCCCGACTGAATCATTCGCGCGATTTCGGCATCGGTTCCGCCCAGCCGTTGCAGAATCTCTGACGCTACCCTCGCTGCCTCGGTCGCCTCTATCCGGTTGCGCAGTTGTCGGTCAATCTGAAGAAGGTCCTCAATGTTCTTGAACTCGGCGTCGGACAGTTGGGTATAATCGGCAACGATGACGTTCTCGACCGGCTGGCCGCCTGTAACGTCCTGCAAAAAACCTGCGCAGCCGCAAACATTACTGACTACGCATATGCCGCCGAACGTCAGCGGCTCAAGCTGAGAAATCCCGAACGGCTCATAAACACTCTGGCCGAACTCCACGTCCGTGCCCCGTCGAAAATCCATAAAATCCAGACCTGGGGGCATCTTCCGCCCGCAATTGTCGCGTTTGAAGAACTGGTTGATAAAAACGATTTTTATGTTTCTGCTGCCGGCGTTGAACTGCTGGATTGCGGTATACAAATCGCTCTCTCCGCCGGACATATCGGGCCAGCCTTCGCGGTGGGCGACAGGCCAGCCGTAAGCCGATTCCATATTCTCGA
>JAUWKC010000273.1 GCA_030607345.1 Planctomycetota bacterium
GGCCAATCAGAATTTCCTTGCACTCCAGGAAGAGCTTACCAGCACGGAGAACAAAATCGCCTTTTCCAGACAAAACTACAACGACCAGGTCCTGTTCTTCAATAACAAGATTCAGATGTTCCCGTCAAACATCGTTGCCGGTACGTTCAGCTTCGGAAAAAGAGATTTCTTCGAAATCGAAGTGGCCGCCGAACGAGAAACGCCTAAAGTAAGCTTCACCTAAGACCGTTGCCGTGCCGCTCGAACCGAATGCGTTCGGCTTGCTGAAATATCGGCTGCGCACCGCCCGAACCAGTAAGGGCCCAAAACGCAAATGTGGGAACTGATAAGAGCCAACAAGAGAAACTCGGTCATCCTGATGCTGTTTATGGCCGGCGTACTCCTGCTGTTGGGTTACCTGTTGGGCCTGGCAGTGGCAGCAACGATGCACGGCTATGCCGGCTATCACAGCCCGCACCAGGTGCCGGTCCGACAGACTTACAATACTATGTATGCCGGGCTATGGGGACTTGGTATTGCCTCCGGCGTCTGGCTCATCCTGGCAGCGGTAAGTTTCTCCAGCGGCGACCAGATTCTCCTCGCCGCCAGCAAAGCCAAACGGGTTACACATGACGTCCACCCCCAGCTTTTCAATATCGTCGAGGAGATGAAAATTGCCGCCGGCCTGCCCGCTATGCCCAAAGTCTATATCATCAATGACCCGGCCCCGAACGCCTTTGCAACAGGCCGAAGTCCCAAATCTGCCTCCGTCGCCGTCACCGCCGGGCTGCTCGCAAAACTCAACCGCGACGAACTCCAGGGCGTCGTCGCACACGAAATGAGCCACATCCTCCACCGTGACATCCTTTACGTTACAATCGCCGGCATAATGCTCGGCTCAATCGTGCTGCTGTCGCAGGTCTTTCTACGAGGTATGTTCTACAGCTCCTTGGGCTCGAGGCGAAGGTTCTCAGGCGGAGGCCGAGGAGGCGGACAGGCACAGCTCATATTTCTGCTGATTGCTATAGTCGCCGCCATACTTGCCCCGATAATGGCCTATCTGTTGTATTTCGCCCTTTCGAGAAGACGTGAGTACCTCGCCGATGCCGGCGCAGCCAGACTCACTCGCTACCCTGAAGGACTCGCCGGCGCCCTCGAAAAAATCGCAAACGACCGCTCCCCGCAACTCGCCGCCGCAAATAAAGCCACCGCACCTATGTACATCGCCAATCCCTTCAAGAAAAAACGCGGGATGAAACTGTCCGACCTGACCAGCACCCATCCGCCTATCTCCCAGCGGATAAAAATTCTGCGCAATATGGCCCACGGCGCATCCTACAGGGACTACTCCGACTGTTACACCAAAGTCACCGGAGGCAGGACCGTGATGCCTGCCGCTATTCTGACCAAGGAAGATGTTGCCCTGCGTCAGGCAAGTGCCCAAGCCAAAAAGAAACAACGCTTGCAGGAGCAAACGCGCCAGGTCGGCGACATTATGCGAAGGGTAAATCAGTTCGTATTTTTGACCTGCGTCTGCGGCCTGAAGCTGAAAATCCCACCCAACTTCAAACACAAAACCGTCGCCTGCCCACGCTGCAAGAGAAAACTCAACCTGCCTGCAAAACAAAACGTTTGACCGTCGGTCAAAAACATCCAGCCGGGAATTTGCCCCGCCACAATAAGCTCAGGCTCGAAAGTGAGAACTCCTGCGTGACGTCCCTGGTGCTTTCGAGTGCCTCACCAAGGTCAGCCCTGTCAATGTCCAGCGGCACGCAGTGAACATAACAAGAACCTTGTCAGAAGAACAAGTGCTCCAATAGGATTTTAGTTCCGATGCCGAGCAAAATTAGGCCCCCGAGAGCTTCAATACTCGTTTCGAAAAAATGACCGAAGCTCTTTCCAATATAAACGCCCACATACGAGAGAAGAAAGGTTACAACCCCAATTATCACTACGGTTATCACAAGGGAGCCTGCCAAAAAAAAAGAAAGGGTTATGCCAACTGCTAACGCATCAATACTGGTAGCCACAGCCAACACTAAGAGCATAGGAATGCTTAGCCGATTAGACCGTGTCTCACCCCGTTTAATCTTGAAGGATTCGTAAATCATCTTACAGCCTATCCCACCCAATAAGCAGAATGCAACCCAGTGACCGTACGCTTCGATGGAATCTCTTATGGCCAAACCGGCAAACCAGCCCGCCAATGGCATAATTGCCTGGAAAACACCAAAAGCCAAGGCTGCTCTGAACGCATGGTTGACCGCTGGTTTTTCATATGCTGCTCCGATAGCAATGGAAACCGCAAACGCATCCATCGCCAGCCCAAGTGCTATAGCAATAATTGTCAGTAGCTTCATTTAGCTTAGATACCCAGCTTTCATAACAGAACTTCCTATAAGCCACAAAGTCCCATCCTGCATCAGCGTAGGTAGTCTTGGTCTGCATTTCTGCTGTAGTTTTGACTGTGCCGCAAGCACTTCCTGCCCCATATATATCGGTGTTCCAAAAGCTGTCATTGCAGGTTCCAGAAGGCTGGTTATTTCCTGGTACATTTTTGTTCCGCCACCTGGGACACTTTTACTCCGCCGTTTACACATTTACCGTGCGGTCAAGGAAATTAGGGCTTGTCATATTAATAATGCTTTAAGTTGTAAGAATCGCCATAATTTCGTTAAGTTTAGCGGTTGCCAGACACGTGTACGTATCAGCAGCTCCATAATACATCCACAACTCATCGCCCCGAATTAGAAGGCCGGTCGGAAACACCACGTTTGGTGTCAAGCCGGACAGTTCATATGGCGCTTCAGCTTGAAATATCCAGTTTCGCGAGCGAGCAACAACTTTGTGAGGCCTGTCTTTCTGCAACAGAGCTACACCGGCTCGATAAACAAGCTGACCGCCATAAGCCTTAACACCGTGGTATATCAGAAGCCAGCCGTGTTCCGTGAGAACTGGAGGCGGCCCTGCACCTACCTTGGCGCCATCCCATGCAGCGCCACCAAGCTCAGGCAGCACACAGTGTGGTTCACC
>JAUWKC010000230.1 GCA_030607345.1 Planctomycetota bacterium
CTACGGCTTGGCCTTCGCCGAGACGAGCACTTGTTTTTGTGATTTGCGAATCCGATGGCGGTAGTGGTCCAGGATGACAGCCGCCACAATAACGCAGCCTGTGATAAGCCGTTTAGTCGATTCCTGCGCCCCAATCTGTGCCAGGCCGGTACCCAAGACCGCAATGATAAGTACGCCGAAGAACGAGCTTACCACCGACCCGCGACCGCCCATCAGGCTCGTGCCTCCGATGACCACTGCTGCGATGGCCTGAAGCTCCAAACCGTAACCGGCGTTGGGATTGGCTGATGACAGCCGTGCCGTGTGTATCACCGCCGCTATGGATGTCAGAAAGCCGCACAGGACAAAGACCGCAAGTTTAAGCGGGCGCGGGTCGATTCCAGACAGTCGAACCGCCTCTTCGTTTGTGCCGATGGCTATCAGATAGCGCCCGAAAACAGTGCGCGAGAGAACCAACTGCCCCGCGACCACAATCGCAACGGCTACGATAAATGGAAGGGAAAGCCCCAGAATTGAGGCATCGGTGATTACTTCCACAGGCCCGCCGATATATATGGTCCGTGATTCGGTTACAAGGTAAGCTCCGCCTCGCGCGATTTCCAGCATCCCTAACGTAACGATAAAAGCCGGCAGCCTCCACCGTACTATCACCAGACCATTGGCCGCACCGCAAAGAATGCCCACCGCAAGGCACATGACAATCGCTGCCGGGAGCGGAAAATTGAATTCGACCAGAGAAAGACCTAACACCGCACCGGCCAAAGCCATCACCGAGCCAACCGACAAATCTATCCCCGCAACTATTAACACGAAGGTCATCCCCACAGCCACGATGGTTATGTCCGGGACCTGGTTGGCGATTGTCCTGAAGGTCGTAAGGGTAAAAAAGTTCCTGGCGGAAAGACCGAATATGACTAACAGCAGGGCCAGCGCCAGTGCCATACCGATATAATCTGTAATAAAAGCCGGCAGGTCCGCTATGCTCTTTTTTATTATCTTTTTTCGCATAAACTTCTTTTAGTCTCTGCTCAGACGCCTACGTATTCGCTAAAGGCGGCAGACATTATCTTTTCCTGGCTCCATTCGTTCCTGCCAAACGTGGCTGCAACCCGGCCAGCCGACATTACCATAATACGGTCGCAAACAGCCATAAGCTCCTTGGTGTCCGACGAAACTACGATGACGGCCTTTCCTTTCTCCGCCAGCTCCGCGAGCATGTGGTATATCTCGAATTTGGTCCCGACGTCGATGCCTCTGGTCGGCTCATCAAAGATAAGAACATCGCAGTCCCTGTATAACCATTTTGCGTTGACTACTTTCTGCTGGTTGCCTCCGCTCAATTCCCCGACTGTCTGCTCAACGGATGAACAGCGCACCGACAGAGCGTCGATATACCGGCCAGCCACGGCTCGTTCTTTGGATATGTCCATCCAGCCGAATCGGCTGACGTCACGTAATCGCGTCAGCGAGATATTAACACGCACAGCAAGAGCTGACAGCAATCCCTGCTCTTTGCGGTCTTCAGTAACCAAAGCGATGCCGTTGCGTACCGCATCACGGGGCATGCGTATTTCTACCGGTTCGCTTGCACCGTATAGAAATATTTTGCCGCTGTCAGGCCGGTCTGCGCCGAACACCGCGCGCATCGCCTCTGTCCGGCCGGAGCCCATCAGCCCTGCTACGCCGAGAATCTCACCCCGGTGAACCTCAAAGCTAACATCTCTGACCTTCCGGCCCCGCGTAAGTCCGACAACACGAAGTGCTACCTGACCCGCTTTCGAGCCGTGCCGCAATTGCTCGTGCTCTAAGTCGCGCCCAACCATCATAAGGATAATATCGCTAACGCTCAACTCGCTTGTCGGATTAGTTGAAATGACCTTTCCGTCTCGCAGCACCGTAACACGGTCCGCTATCCGAGTGACCTCTTCAATGCGATGCGAGATATAGATGATGCCGACTCCTTCGGCCTTGAGTTTCCTGATTTGAGTGAAAAGAAGCTCTATCTCCCGGTCGGTAAGTGACGCGGTCGGCTCGTCCAGTACCAGTATCCGGCACCGCCGCGATAGTCCTGCCGCTATCTCAACCATTTGCTGCTGCCCAACTCCCAGCAATCTTACAGGCACATCAGGGTCAACATCTCCAAGGCCTACCTGTTCCATAATTTTTCTTGCGGCGCCGTTAAGCTTGTCATAATCAATAATCCCAAATCTGTTGGGCAGTTTCTCGATAAAAATGTTCTCGGCAACGCTCAGATTGGATATAAGATGGAGCTCCTGCATTACCATCCGGATGCCATGTGCTTCGGCATCTGCCCTACCGTTCGGCTCGTATTGCTGCTCGTAAAGACACATTTGTCCCGAGTCGGGCTTCTGGACACCAGCTATAATGCTCATCAGCGTACTTTTGCCGGCACCATTTTCACCTACAAGAGCGTGAACCTCACCGGCCCTCAAATCAAAATCCACCGCCCAAAGCGCCTGCACACCTGGGAATGACTTGTCAATGTCGCAAGCTCTAAAAACTGTTCCACTCGTTGCGGATTTCATTTGAGGGTTTCCACTGTAATAAGCTCAACGGGAGTTTCTTTATCTGAAGGCGCACCCTTTCCCTTGAGCATCTCAAGGGCGTACTCGATACCGTACAGGGCAAGCTTGTCCGCGTGCTGGTCAACCGTGCACAAAATCTTTCCTTCCTTAAGCAATCTTTTCACCGCTGAGATGTTGTCGAAACCGATGACTAAAATATCGTTTGACTTGCCGCCTGCCTTAATAGCCGCTATCGCACCGAGGGCCATACTGTCATTGGCGCAGAGGACGGCCTTGAGGTCTGCATACTCCGTAATCAATGCTGAGACAATCGGTTCCGCCTTTGCCGTCTCCCAGTAGCCTGACTGAGAGCTGACGATGCTCATTCCGCCTGCCTTCATCGCATCCTCGAAACCAAGCTTGCGCTGAATCCCATTGAATGCGTTGGGTATTCCTTCGATGATTGCCACTTTGTCCCCCGGCCTTAGTTTGCTCGCTAAGTATTCGCCGGCAAGCCTTGCGCCTTTACGATTGTCCGGCCCGACAAAGGGAATCTTAACACCCTTGTCCGCTAACACGGCGGCGTCGAATTTGTTATCAATATTGACCACTATAATACCCGCATCCATCGCCCGCTTACATACGGGCACCAGGGCCTTGGAATCAGCCGGTGCAATCACTATAGCGTCCACACCTTGAGCAATCTTCAATTCAACGTAGTCAACTTGCCTGGCTACATCCTGTTCGTCCTTAATGCCGACCACCGTAAGCTCGTACTCATCCTCGTGCTCTTTATGGTGCGCGCGGGCACCTTCCTCCATCGTCTTGAAGAACTCGTTGGCCAGAGACTTCATTATCAAAGCAATTCTCGGCTTGTCCGTCTTGCGCTGCTTACAGCCAACCGGCAGGATTGAAAAAATCAAAGCACAAAAGATAAGAACACTAATAATTGACCTGTTATACTTTCGCATCGTTTACTCCTTCAGTAGGGGTGGTTCGCGAACCGTCCTTACAAAACTTTCTACCGCTTCTCTGGTAGGCATCGAAGATTGTGCTCCCATTTTAGTAACAGACAGGGCTGCCACCTGATTAGCGAACAAGGCGGCATCGAAAAGCTCCCTGCCTTGAGCCAGGCCAA
>JAUWKC010000255.1 GCA_030607345.1 Planctomycetota bacterium
AATGAACCTAACCTCAGCTCTAACAAGCACTTACGAACACAAACCACCCCTGGAGGCCCCAAAAAACAAAGCCAATCCCCCAAAACGCCAAAATCAGCGCAAACCAAGTCTGCACAAAGGCTTACGAAAAAACCCCCCGCTCACAACGATATTCGCGACATTCTCAATACTGCGCATCGCCGGCCGATTGTGTGACGCTGGACAGCCTGCGGGGCGTCTTACGGCGGAGTTGGCAAGTGTTTACAAGAGTCTCATTTGGGGCTATACTCACGGGCCTTGAACCCTGGCCAATCAGGGAAAGGTTTTTGTAGAGAGGATTTTGCAATGGCGCAGAAACACAGCGACATAGAGAAAATAAAACAGCTAATCGATATTATGAAAGAGAATGACCTGACTGAGCTGGAAATAGAGCACGGCGACGACAAAATTGCACTGAAGCGTTCACAGTCTGAGCCGCCGAGGTATTTTGTCCCTGCGATTGCACCGAGCGCAGGAAGCGGCGCCGAGGCGAAAGAATCGCCGGGCATCAAGGAGCCGAGCACTGAGGCGCAATCCGAAGAGGAGCTGGTTGAGATAACTTCGCCGCTTGTAGGTACTTTCTACGCTGGTGCGAGCCCCGACTCGGAACCTTATGTCGAGACAGGCTCCGAAGTCGAGTCGCAAACGGTGGTTTGCATTATCGAGGCAATGAAAGTGATGAACGAAATAAAGGCTGAGGCGAGCGGTACGATTGCGGAGATACTTGTCAAGAACGGCCAGGCCGTCGAGTACGGCCAGCCGCTTTTCAAACTGAGACCCGGTGACGGTTGATTTTGGATAATTGCCCAGAGAAGCTGTCGGCACGAGGCAGATGCCGGCATTGGCCAAAGACAGCGAAAAGCAAGTGGAAAAATGCTCTCAAGAATCCTTATAGCAAACCGTGGTGAAATAGCCCTTCGCATCATACGTGCCTGCCACGAGCTGGGCATCGAGGCGGTGGCGGTTTATTCCGAGGCCGACAAAGATGCGGCGTACCTGAAGCTTGCCGACGAAGCCATCTGCATTGGTCCTGCCGGTGCGGCTGAGAGTTATCTGAACATCCCTCGAATCATAAGCGCCGCCGAGATTGGCGATGTGGACGCAATCCATCCCGGTTACGGTTTCCTCGCTGAGAACATCAACTTCGCCCAGATATGCAAAGACTGCGGGATAACATTCATCGGTCCACCGGTTGAAGCGATGCGGCTTCTGGGTGACAAGGTCGAGGCGAGAAAGCTCGCCCGCAAGGTAAAGGTGCGGGTTGTTCCCGGTTCGGAAGGGACCATAGAGAACGAGGCCGAGGCACTGAAGCTGGCGAATAAGATGGGCTATCCGGTGATTATAAAGGCTGGTGCGGGCGGCGGCGGTCGCGGCATGAGGGTTGTTCATAACGACATAAGCCTGTGGGCCGCCTTCAGTGCGGCAAGAACCGAGGCCAAAGCCGCTTTCGGAGACGGCAGCGTCTATCTCGAGAAATTCATAGCTCAGCCGCGTCACGTTGAGGTTCAGATAATAGCAGACAACGAAGGGAATGCTCTGCATTTTTACGAGAGAGACTGCACGATTCAGCGCAGACACCAGAAGATGATTGAAGAGTCGCCGTGTGGTGTGCTGGATGAGCGAACCAGAGAACACCTTGCAGAGGCCGCCCTGAAAATCATAAAAGAGGCAGGTTACGTCAACGCTGCAACGGTGGAGTTTCTGCTGGATAAGAACAACAAGTTCTACTTCATCGAGGTCAATGCACGGATACAGGTCGAGCACCCGGTTACTGAGATGGTGACAGGGCACGACCTGATAAAGTGGCAGCTAAAGATTGCCAGCGGGCACACCATCAGATTTCGCCAGAAGAACATCAAGCACACCGGCGTGGCAATCGAGTGCCGAATCAACGCTGAGGACCCGGAGAATAATTTTGCTCCCTGCCCGGGTAAAATAACCAGGTATGTAGCGCCGGGAGGCCCCGGCGTCAGGCTCGACACGCACGTTTATCAGGGCTGGACGGTTTCGCCCAATTACGATTCGATGATTTGCAAGCTCATCGTTCACCAGCGGACCCGCGCCGAAGCTATTGCGACGATGAAAAGGGCCTTGAGCGAGTTCGTAATCGAGCCGATAAAGACGACAATCCCGGTGTGCCTGGATATACTGTCACAGAATCTTTTTGTGAAGAACAAAATCGACACCGGCTTTGTCGAGCGGCATTTTTGAGCGCTCGTTTATGGTTGGCTTTTGGCTTGATGGTTCGGCAGGCTACTTTTCGAGCGCGACCAAATCTTCGTATGTTTCGCGTTTTCTTATCACGCTGAACTTATCGCCGTCAACGAGCACTTCGGCGGCCCTGCCGCGGGTGTTGTAATTGCTGCTCATCGCAAAGCCATACGCCCCGGCGGTAAAGACCGAGAGCAAGTTCCCTCTCGCCACCGGCGGCAGCTTTCTTTGTCTGGCGAAGAAGTCTGCGTTTTCACAGATTGGCCCGACCACATCGACAGCCTCGGTGCCGGCCAACTGCAGGTCTCTGTCCCGCTGCTGAGGGATGAACTCTCGGTTCACCTTCGCAGGCCAGATGAAATGGAACGCGTCGTAAAGCAACGGCCGAATCAGGTCATTCATCCCGGCGTCGACTATAACGAACTTTTTGCGACCGCCGGTCTTGCAGTATAAGACGCGCGTCAGCAGAACCGCAGCGTTGGCTGCGATGGTTGCACCGGGCTCGAGTATCAGTTTCAGGTCTTTTCCTTTTAACAGTGGGACAATGGCGCCGGCGTAATCGGCAGCCGTCGGCGCCGTGCCCGTTATGTAATCAGCCCCGTATCCGCCGCCGATATTTAGAGCTTCGATTGTAAAGCCGTCGCTGCGCAGTTGCTCGATAAGCTTCAGTGACTTGGCGATGGCCTCGACGTATGGTTCAACGGTATGGCCCGCCGAGCCAAGGTGTATGTGAATCGCGCAGAGCCTCACGGCTTGTTCTTTGGCATAATCCTGGAAGCCCCTGCGTGCGCGTTCGATATCGACACCGAATTTGGTTTCCTTGGTGCCGGTGGTGGTATAAGTATGGGTTTTCGGGTCGACGTCGGGATTGATTCGCAGAGCGGCCTTTGGCGTTATCTTGTTTTCTCTTGCAAGTCTAATGAGATTTTCGAACTCTTGTTCGGATTCGATATTGAAGTAGGCGATTGGCGTCTGCATTGCCTCGACAATTTCCCTGTCGGTTTTACCGACACCGGCGTA
>JAUWKC010000168.1 GCA_030607345.1 Planctomycetota bacterium
AAAAAAAAAAGAAAATCATAACCTATTTTATGAATGAACAAATTAAATTAAATAAAGTATTAAAAAATTATTATGGAAAGGTACGCTTTTTCTGATTTTCAAAAACAAAGCCAATCAAACCCAATTTCAAACGCAACCGTCAGCCCGCCTCGCCGAGGCCGCTGTCAATATCTGGATTTTGCCCTGTCAATTTGCTATCTTACCTCCGAGTTTTGACTGCGAGCGCCGTATCGACAGGACCGGACAAAATGAGCAAAGAAGAACATTCGCCTGATATTGAAAAGTGGCTAAGGCTCATAAGGGCTGACGGCGTTGGTCCGACTACGTTTGCAAAGCTCATCAAGCATTTCGGCTCGGTCGATACGGTGCTGGCAGCTTCGGTGCACGAGCTTAGCGGCATCGACGGCATCGGCTTCAAAAAGGCCGAGCAGATTGCCCGGACACGCGACAAGTTCGACGTCAAAGCGGAGCTCGAATTAGCAAAAAAACTCGGCGTCCAGATGCTCCACCTTGAAGATGCCCGCTATCCGCCGGTGCTCAAGGCTATCTACGACCCGCCGCCGGTGCTTTACGTCAAGGGGACGCTGACTCGGCGGGACAACCTTGCCATTGCGATAGTGGGTTCTCGCCGCTGCAGTTTGTACGGGCAGGAGCAGGCGTCTCGGCTGGCACATTTCCTGGCCGCCGCCGGTTTCACCATCGTCTCTGGAATGGCACGCGGAATCGACACCGCTGCGCATCAGGGGGCGCTGTCGGCAGGGGGGCGGACCATCGCCGTGCAGGGCTGCGGCCTGGCGAACATCTTTCCGCCGGAGAACAAGAAGCTCTTCGATCTGATAGCACAATCCGGAGCCTGCATCAGCGAGCTGCCGCTGCGCTATGAGCCGCTTGCGGAAAACTTCCCGCCCCGCAACAGAGTCATAGCGGGCCTGTCGTTGGGGACGATTGTCATCGAGGCCGGTCTCAATTCCGGCGCGCTTATCACCGCCCGTGCTGCGCTGGACTGCAACCGCGAAGTTATGGCTGTGCCGGGCAAAATCGACTCGCCTTTGAGCAAAGGCACCCACCGGCTGATAAAGCAGGGCGCTACTCTGGTTGATTCGGTTGGAGATGTCACCGAAGCGCTGGGCTATATCGGCCGGGAGTTGCAGCAGCATGTCGCTGCATCGGCCGAGCAGGCTTCTGAAAAAGCCCAGGCGTCCTTGCTCGACGCGGAGAATTTCAACCTGAGTAATTGCGAAAAGGCGATTCATAATCACCTCAATAGAGAAGCCTTGCATATCGACCAGATAATTACCGAGACGGGCCTGGCCGCCGGTGACATCAACGCCGGTCTTATATCGCTTCGCCTCAAGGGCCTGATAAGGCAACTGCCCGGCAGCCTGTACCTTCGAAAATAGGTCCTGGACCGCCGTTGCCGGCTAAACGCCTTAAAAATAACTGAAACTTTTTTGACTAAGGAGTAGTTATGAAAGCAATTCGACAAATTGGCTCGTTGGTGTTCGTGCTGGGACTTTTCACTTGCATTTTTGCAGGGATACCGTGGCACGTGGTCGCTGCCGAGGACCCGGTCGTGCCGTGGTGGCTCAGGATAGCGGTCTTCTGCCTTGTCGGCGGTATCCTTGTGGTTCTGCTGGCGCTGGCTCTGGAAACAAGGAAAAGCAAGACATCAGCAGAGGCGCCGCTGCAGCCGGAGTCTACCGGCACGGTCTTGCTGTTGAATTCCACAGAAATACCCGGCCGCCAGATACGTGAGATTTTAGGTCTCGTCCAGGGCCATACGGTATTTGCTATCTGGCTCGGCAAAGACCTGTCGGCCCTAATCAGACTTGTGCTTGGCGGCGAATTGACTGAATACACGGAGATGATGGGAAGGGCACGGACAGCAGCTACTAACAGGATGGTCGCCCAGGCTTCACAGATGGGGGCCGATGCAGTAATCAATGTTCGCTATATGACTACGAGTGTTGTGGGCAGTGCGGCTGAACTTTTAGCTTACGGCACAGCGGTCAAGCTCAGCGAATAGTCGAACTTAGACTATGATTCGAACGCTGTGTCATCGTCTTCGCCGCCGAGTGATTAGCCAGACCACGACGGCCGTAACGATGACAACTACCAAGACCTCCCCCGGACTGATAAGGAACAGCGAAAGAACCATTTTGTCTGATAATAGAAAAAGCATCAACCTAAAATTAGCAGTTGGTCCCGAAAATCACACAGCCGGAACACGGCTTTATAGTAGCCTGGGCGTAAACATTTGTCAAGGCCGGTATTGAGCCGAGTCGAGCGGTAATTCTGGCAGCTTCATACAAACTCCGATAACAACTTCAGGGCTTGTTCGTGTTGTGACACTGCGGGCTGCTTCCTATCGGACGCGTATATCTTCAATATTCATCACGCTGGTTTATTTGATGGGCCCGATTTTATTTCTTATATTTTACTTGATGGTTTTTACGCGTTTTTGAGTGTAGGACAAGGCGTCGGCATAAGCAATTTGCAGGGGATTTGTGCTTTTTTGAGGAGCAATAAATTCCGATAAGAGAACTACGCGGCGTACGGTCTTGCAGAAAATTGACGGTTTTGGGTATAAGATTGCGAGAGATGTTCAGGAAAACTGCTATCCTTGGTCTGGTATTACTGCTTGGTGCGGCATCGCTGTTCTGCTACACCTTATACAAGCAAAGGCAGCGAAAGCACCTGCAGCAGCAGTTGCGTGAAGATTTTAGAACCCGCCTTAGTAAACTGGAACACATCGCCGGTGACAAGATAGATACCAGTCACCTGACCGGCATGTTCTACGACGAGCACCCCGAGCAAACAGAGGAAGAATTCAGAAAGCAGGAGGAAGCAAGAGGATTGATTTTGACGCTCTCAGGCGTGCTGGCTCTGACGGGCGGAAGCGTTGTAGGCCTGTCGTTGTTGGTGGGAGCAACTCGCTTTTTTGCCAAGGGCCTGTATTCATTGGCCAAACTGTTGGGCACTGGTTCGCAAACCGCGAAAATCAGTAACGAGCCGGCCCAATCGCTCCGCGGCGTTGGCGAAGGACAGCAAGACGGCAAGACTAAGCCGCTCAAGGACTCTGCTGAGAAAACAGGTGGTTCTGCGAAGAGAGAGCCCGTCGGCTCCACCAATAGCCTGAAAGTTCTGGCAGCGTCAGGCTGGGAAAGTCTTGCCGGGAAAAACCGCAGCAAACCCGAAGGCGTTGTTTCGGAAACCGATGGCTCAGCCCAGGACAAAGCCAATGACAAAAACCACGTTGAAAACGCCGCCGTATTTAAAGATAAGAAGCAGCATTCGATAGGTTCGTTTATGAAAAAGCTAAAGACCGAACCCAAAGCAGACCCTGCTGTACTGCTTTGCGACGAGGAATCGGTTCAACTGGAAGAGCCGTTAGAACACAAAAAGTATGCAAAGCCAAGCGCCTCGCCGGAGCCTCGGGAAAGCTCCCTGAAAAAGCAGGAGGACCCGCTCACCGTTAAGACCGAAGGCCTCGAAAAGAAGATGGCTGAATTCGAGCAAATGGCGGCCCGGCAGGCGGCGTCTGAGCAGTCAAGGCCGCTAGAGAACAGTCTCAAAGAGCTTACGGAGCAAATGTCGGCGATTCGCGAGTACGCCGCCCATCAGCAGGAGAGAGTCAGCAAGCTCCAGGATGGCTACGACTGGAGTATAGTCAAAAACTTCTGTCTGCGGATTATCCGGTGCATCGACAACCTTGAGAGCCGCATAAGCACAAAGGTCCACGGCGACGCTGATACGACAGACCTTGCCGAAGTGAAGGACGAGCTCGTCTTTGCCCTTGAGTCCACCGGGGTGGAGCAATTTGAACCGGAAGTGCACAGTGACTATCGCGGACAGGAGAAGAACACTGAAGCCGTTAAAGACAAGCAAGGCTGTGACGACCCAAAGCTGACCGGCAAAATCGCACAGGTCATCAGGCCAGGTTATCATTACCTCATTGACGAGGAAAATGTCAAGGTAGTCCGCACAGCGCAGGTAAAGCTTTACGAATAATTTTCGATGGAAAATAAAATGACTAAAAAAATGAGTAAAAAACAGACCGGCCAAGCCTCGAATCACGACTTGCATGGCGAGGATTCTAAGATGGCTAAGATAGTGGGCATAGATTTGGGAACGACCTTTTCAGCGTTGGCCATTCTCAACGAAATAGGCAAGCCGGAGATAGTACCCAACGCCGACGGTGAAAGGCTTACGCCGTCTGCCATTTTCTTCGATGAAGAGAACCCGGACATAATCCGAGTCGGCATCGAAGCGACTAACTCACGCCACGTCAACGCCGACAGGTCCGTTCGCTGGATAAAACGTCATATAGGTGACCGAGACTATCGCAGGGTTATCGACGGCAAAGAGTGGACGCCTGTGGAGCTGTCAAGCCTTATCCTGAAAAAGCTCAAGCAGGACTGCTCCGCCGAGCACGGCGAGATTCGCGACGCGGTTGTTTCGGTGCCCGCGCATTTTGACGAGCTGCGCAGAAAAGCAACAATGGATGCCGGCGCTATGGCGGGTCTTAACGTGATTGGAATCGTAAATGAACCCGTCGCGGCAGCTTTGTACTATGCCACCACTCGCAGTGTGTCCGGCAAAGTCCTCGTCTATGACCTCGGTGGCGGAACCTT
>JAUWKC010000216.1 GCA_030607345.1 Planctomycetota bacterium
ATGAGCAAATGCATGTGCACCTGGGCAGGCGTCATCTCAATCACCATGCCCGGAACAATACAAACAGACATCCCCTGAGGGCTATGTGTATTTGCCCATATCTGTCCTGATCGGCGGCTGACGTCCACTATCCCCCTACCGCCATGGCCCAGCCAACGCCGAGAGCGGCTCGGTTATCGACTGAAACCGCGGGACCAGAACAGCATCCATGCCTTTTATGGAAAGCACCGGCATAAGACCCTTATCAATAAGGACTTCCATCGCACGCTCGGTCAGGATTGTTTCTGCGCAGGGCGTGATGTGCTTCTCGCCGTTGGAGGTGTATATATGCATGGGTATGCCGGCCAGGTCACGACCAAGCCCGCCTGTAAGGGCCCAGCCGAACTCACGAAAAGCCTCAGCAAGCAGACATACACAGATAACGGCTGAATTGCCCCAAAGATACTGCTCGTGGCCCCCCAGAGGCGAAAATTCCTCAAAATCGAACCGGTCAATTGGGTCGGTCTCTTTGCCGTAAGGCAAACGCAGCAGAAACCGGGGCAGGAGCAGGCCGATATAGGCCGCTTCGGGCGACTGCCGAACCTCCTGCCACAGTTGGCCGGCGGCTGGGGCGGGCTGCCATCGCCAGTCATTCGGGTCCGGCGTGGCAGCAAGCGACTGACAACCTGCAAAGTGTGAATCGGCCGATGCAAGCAACGGTGCTCCCGCGGCCTGGGCAATCTGCGCAAGCTGTTGCAGCAACCTGATATCCTCAGTGGTCTGGTCAAATGTGTAGCCGCCGACCAAGACAGCATACGGCTCGGCACCGGCCACACCGACGCTTTGCTCAACGACAAGCCCGTACGCACCGGTTGATTGCGGGGCGCCTGCCGACGCCAGGTCGGCCGCCAGTTCCGCCTTACTGACATCAATTATATATAGTTTGAGCGTTTCGTCCGTTTCCACCTGGCTGACGAGAAAGTGGAGCATCCGCCATGTCGCCTCGAGCTCCTGGAAGTCCGGGTGATGAAGAATCGCGCGCATCTGACCACTGATGGCCTGGTCGACCTGAGCAACAAGTTCGGCCTGCTGCGGGTCAGGGGCCGGGACAATGTAAGGTTTGACGGTCTCGCGAATTAGGGCATTTATATCAACAGATTGGCTCGCCGGCGTGGTAGGCGATTCCTGACCCGAGCGTTTTCCGAGCAGCCGCTCAACTGTATCAGTGTCAGACTCTTCCTGCTCCGGGCTGCTTTGAGCCTCTTCGGCCTCGGATTTGCCGGTTTCCTGCTCGTCCGCAACCCAGGATCGCACCTGAGAAGCTGCTTCGGCAAATGTGGCCGGGTCTTGCATGAGCTTTCGGGTCGTTTTCAGCTTTTGGAAGACTTCCAGGTGGTCAAATATCCGGTCAGGGTGAAAGTCATCCAGCTCACTAAATCGTAGGCCGATACGAGGCCCTTCACTGCCGCCGAGGGGAACATGAATCTCGCAGCCAAGTTTCATCAAAAGGTCCTCCAGGTTATCCACATCCACTGCGATACGCTTGCGAGCCGCGAGCGAAGGACCTGTTTCGCACAACCCGCGATTACCCCGGCCACTAAAATCAGCGAGTATGGCTATACAAAACGGCGTGTTATCTTTGGCTTTGCGGGGTGCGAATGAGGTTTGCGTACCCAATTGAAACTCCATCTTTTCCGGCGAAAATTGCATAGACATGGCAGTTTACTCCATCATAAGAACTTGACTTTAGCCGGCTACGTATAAGAACTCTCTCTCATCGTTTCCCGGCTTCGCCCTTCTGAGAGAAGAAATATTCCTGAGGGATCGTAACGCGCCACGAAAGAATATTCAAGAACCTTTCACAATCAAAGCTTACTGAAAAAAACTCCATTGGCAACATAATATATTGTTTGACAGTGAATTGCCAATTGATAGAATGGGCCTCAAATGACCTTGAATGTCCTTAGTAGCCAGGCAGGTGGACCGATTGTCGAGTAGCAAATAAAAATAAGTCGATAGTTATTAAGGTAAGTTACCTGTGTCTTTTTCTAACACCGAAAGCCGTCTTAAAGCATTACCTAAAGGCTACGCAGCCATACCCATTTCTGAGGACCAGAAATCGGTAGTACTGAAGATTTGCGTACTGATAAAGACTGAGCCGGATGATGTTGCCGGCCACCTTGTCGTACTTCGGGACACGATGGATGCCAAGGTATTCCTGGGATGTATTGTTGATAGCTGCGGCCAGGTGCAAGAGTGGCTCGAACTGTGGATTCAGAATAGTGGAAGTCTGGTCGATACGGTATCCGCAGCCCGCCAGGTGCTTTCGAACGCCATGCTGGATAACCGTTGGCACCGGCAATGTCAGGCCTTGGAAGAACTTGAAGGGGCTGCAATAGTCAAAACCGGGTGGGAATCTGAGCAGCCAATGCCCACGTTTCTTGATCTCTCTGAGAGATCTCCGGTTCACCCTGTGGACGTTCAGTCCGGTGCGGGCTGGAAACTGTGTACAAATGAGGCCCTGCTGCAGCAGAAGGGTTTGCCAGGCTATGGCAATTCGTTACATCGCTACCTGCACGTACCAGAACTCGGCGACAATTCACCTCTCGTACCCGTTACACCCGGTGCCCCCACCAACGATTCTACCAAACCGATGTCCGAGATATCCGGTGACCCGGCTCGCATCATCCCTCTGAATCCACAGGCCGGATTAATGCTGGTAAAGAAATATGTCCCAATTAAGCTGGAGACTTTCGTTGATATCCTTAGCGGCAAGCCCTGGGATGGTCTAAAACATGGAAGGTCCATACTTGATCTCGGTGAGGGGCTCAAGGCGTTGAGTAAAGACGAGCCGGCCTTAAGCACAGACGGTTGGCTTTTCCTGGAAACACAGGGGCGCTGCGGCCGATTGATAGAAACATTACATCTGAAGCTTAGGTTGCTGGCAGATATTGTATCGTCGGTGCGTTCCTTGATGTATCATCTGCAAAGACCACTGCTTAATATCAGCCCTGAGAGCTGGCAGGTCCAACTGGGAGAGCCCGGGCGGGGGCTACCTTTTTTCTGGACCGCAAGGGCGGTGTTAAATGATGCCGGCGATGCGGTTCCTTTGGCGATAGAAAAGAGCGATTTCAAGTACTATTTGCCGGCGAGGACACCCGGAACATCGGTCTACCGTCCGCTGGTCACCTCCCTGCCGACGCAGGGAAAAGCCTCGGTCCGGATTCGGCAGGTTCTACCCGACACCAGCGATACAACCGCCATCGAAGGAACGTTTACTACTCAGGAACGCATAGAGATAGCAAAGAACGACCTGTTGTGGTTTCGACTTAATCTGGCTTGCGGTGATATCAATCTTTACGCTCACCTGGAAAAAGATTCGGCGATGGCCGCAGGTGAGTGGCGTTTCCGCACGGTTGCACAGAATGTACATGAGACCAGAATCTCACACTTGCGCAATGCCGAAGGAGTACCCATCGCCGATGTACCGTTTGAGATCATGCCACTTTTGAGCAGTCCTTACGACCTGTATTCGTTGGCGGTAATGGCCGTGAGGATTCTTCTTGTCGCCAACACTAATAGCCTGCCTGTAACCCTTGATGAAACGTTGAGCCTGCTTCACCAAATCGAAGCCGAGTATGATGAATCCGCCAGCCTGGAACAGCAGATAAGCAAAGTGTTCAAGGGTGACCAAAGATGGCAACAGTCATTGGGGCCACACCATTTGACTTTCGATGAGATGACACCGGACGAGGCTTTTAGTCTTATACATCCTGAATTATGGTTGACAACGCTGGCCACAGTCCTGCGGATGTTTCCGGGGCCGAGTCCCTACAGTGAG
>JAUWKC010000153.1 GCA_030607345.1 Planctomycetota bacterium
ACGCTGAGCAAACAAGTATCCCAACTGGCCCGGATATACAGAGAGAGTGTGCATGGTGGACAATATCACAGAAGCTGACATGTCGGTGCGAAGTGACAATGAATCCGGCGGCGTGGGCATCACAGGCCCGTTTGCCAAAATAGTCTTCAGCCTGTCGAGCGTAGCTGTGTTCACGAAGATTTTCGGCTTTACCGAGAAGCTTGTTATCGCAAATTTTTTCGGCACCGCCGACGTTGCAGACGTGTATTTCGCGGCAACCGGTGTGCTTCTTTCGGTTGTCTGGCTGGGCAGAGAGCTTGTCTATCCCACGCTTTTGCCGGTGTTTGCCGGCGGCCTGTCGAAAGGCTTATCGGTATCTGCACGACTTTTCCGAAAGGTTTTTCTAACAACAACCGGCCTTCTGGTCGGGATAGCCGTGGTCCTGGCGGTCTTTGGCGGGACTATTGTGAGTTTGCTGCTGCCGGGCTTTTCAGACGCCAAGCGTCAAATGACTGCCGGTCTGCTGCGGACGCTTGCGCCGGCTGTTTTGTTTTTCGGCCTGACCATGGTGACGTATACGGTCTTGAATGCCCGCAGGAGTTTTCTGAAGGCCGCGGTCCCGCAGGCCTGTCTGAAGCTGATTATCGTGGTGGGACTGTTGGCGATGCTGCCGGTACTCGGTATTTACAGCCTTGCCGTTGTCTTGGGTCTTGGGGCGCTGGGTTCTTTACTGGTTCAGCTTTACTTCATTCCTGAGCGCAGGTTCCTTTTTCGGCGGAACTCGGGCCCACGCGAAAACGATGGCTTCCGGAAGGTGCTGGTGCTTATGGGCCCGCTCGTGGTTGGCGTTGTGTTTTCGCATATAAGCGCCCTGGTGGACAACTTACTTGCCTCGACGCTGCCGGCCGGGCAGTTGTCTTACCTGGGTTATTCGAAAAAGCTTATAGACGCCATCCTGCTCATCGGACCCGTGGCGCTGGTAACGGTGGTATATTCGCATCTGTCACATCTTGCCTCGGCAAAAGAATACGAGAGATTCACGGAATTGGTGGCCAAAGCCTTCAGGATTCTCCTGTATCTTACCGTGCCGGCGGCCTGTGTTCTTGTGGCGTTGAAACAGCCGATGGGCAGGGGCTTATTTGAGCGAGGCCGATTTGGAGCTGATTCAACTGCGGGAACATCGCGGGCCTTTATGATTTACGCCTTTGGATTAACCACGTTTTCCCTGGAAGCTCTGCTGGTGCACAGTTTTTTTGCTCTTTCGGATACGAAAACGCCCGTGAAGTTTGGCGTTTTATGCGTATTTTTGGACATTGCTCTGGCGATACTGTTCTTGAAACCTTTTGGGTGCCTCGGTATCGCCGGCGCCCTGGTGATTTCAAAAACGGTCAAGGTCCTAATACTCGCGGGGCTCTTGAACGCCAGGCTTAAAGGATTGTTCAGTTTGAAAACGGCTGGATTTGCCGGCAAATTGGCAGTCAGTGGCGTGGTAGTGTGGGTGGTCGTTAAGCTCCTCCTTGGGATTAATAATCCTGATTCGCTTCTGCATACAGCCTTGCTGGACCTGCTGCTGCCGGCAACGGGGGGCCTGGCGGCATTTGTCTTTTGCTCCTACCTTCTCCGGGTCGACGAATTCAAGGCGGCACTGTCACTGCTGCGACACAGAAAATCAGCAGTCCGCGGTCTTTACGGAGAAACAAAATGAGCAGCCCGACTATTACCCGCCGGCAGAGCCGACGCAAAGTCGGACACGCACTTAGAGTTCTGAGTTTGTGCCTCGCAGCAGCAGCTATTATCCTGGCGTGCGGACTTTGCCTTTATTCAAAATCTCCGACGCGGATTGAAAGGCCCGCACTATTGGTGCTGGCGGCACTTTTTGTAATGCCGGCGTTTAAGTCAGAGCTGTTAATGCTGCTTCAGAAACTAACGGCCTTTTATCTGGTCTGCGCAACTGTGAGCGAGCTGAGCGGCGCCTATCTTGAGTTCCCATTTTCGAGCATCGACATCAAGGTTTCCTACAGCGTTTTGATTTTATTGCCGTGCGCGACCGGCTATCTAATTGCAAGGCTCAGCCCAGGCGATGTGTCCCGTGCCGGTGAACGAGGGATTTTACTGTCCGGCTGGGCGTCGGCATTGGTTCTTATCACCGCCCATATGCTCGTGCTCTGGGCCTTTTTGGAGATGTTTTACGGTTATGGCTATCAGCATAATTTGAGTGTCCTGGGCGGTCTGTGCCGGTACTTGTTGCTTTTTGTCTTTCTGAATGAAAGACTAAGTGAGCTGCACTTCAGGCAATGTGTCGGATTGCTGCTGGCGCTCTGCTTTGCCGTCATCCAGATGAAGGCATAAGGCCTGCGCCAAGCGTCGGGAGCAAAGTTTTCCATCAACAACACACACGCGTAAACCGCCATTGCTGTGGTGGCGCCCATACGAGTTCGACCGCATGCAGCCTGAAGGCTATGATATGTCCGAACGTATAATCGATAAGAACGAGTCGACGGCCGTGACCCGCCCAATCGGCGGATGGGCCGATATTGTCGGGGTGGTACTGGCGACGGTTGCCGTTGCTGCGTCGGCGTTTCATTTCTGGCCCTTCGCCCAGAGCAAAGCCTGGCAAATGCTGTGTCCGTCGAATCTGGCGGTGCTGGCCGGCAGTGGCATTCTGGCACCATTTTTTCTGCTCAGAAGAACCCGATGGAAGGTCGCTGGGTTACTACCACACGCCAGCGTGTTTGCATATGTCGGTGTTGCTGTCTTGTCAATCGCCTTCGCCGCCAGCGCCGCCAGGGCCGTCGCTTTTACAGCAAAACTGGTATTGATGCTCATCGGGGGCTATACGTTGCTCAATGCGGCAATCGCCAATACGCGCAGGCTGCGAACAATTTATGCTGTTACGGCGGCGACGGCGTTTACAAGTGTTGCCGGCTCCGTGTTGGCCAGATTTGTCTTCGGCTCCGACGGCTTTGGCTTTTTCGACAATGCCTATAAATACGGCACTTACGTCGGCATCCTCACACCGTTATGCAGCGGCTACCTTTTCGCAAGTGGCCGGGTCTGGGCGAGACTGCTTGCGGCGCTCTTGCTTATCGGCGCGGCGGTTTCATCAGGCTCTCTTGGGACGCTGGCTGCTATCACAGCAGGCATGACGGCATTTATAGTATTTTCCAGTTGGACCGCAAGGCTCTGGGTTGTCGCCTGCCTTGTTTGCGGAGTGGGACTTGTCGTTCTTTTTCATTCAAATCCGGCTTTTGACAGTCTAAAACAGGACGTCAGATTGGCGGAAAATGATGGGGTCAATCTGAAACAGCGATACATCGAGTGGCAGGCGGAGATAAACCTCCTGCTGAAGCTCTCGCTAAGCGGAACCGGGGCCGGTTGCATAAATGATGAGCGCAGCAGTTTCTATGAACGTCTGCCGAAGCTGAATACGCTGGCGGCCTTCGCCCAGAACGGCTGGTTGGCCACTGCTGCTGAGACGGGCATACTTGGCCTGGTTTGCTTCTGCTGGGTCATATCGCATTACGGCTTCTCGGCCTGGCGCCAAATCAGACAAGCAGGCGCCGATGCCTCGAATCCAGCCGGGAGATTTGCCCTGGCCAACTTTGCCGGACTGGTCGCGGCCTGTGTGGCGAATTTATTCTCGTCGGTTCATTATAACGGGATTCTGGTCGTTTTCGTGCTATTGCTTGTCCTTATATCCAGAACAGGCCGGTTATTCGGAGACATCAGGTGCGCCTCAGAAAGTTGCTAAAGCCGCTGCTGGTGCTGCTTTGCGCGGGTCTTTACGGTTATTCCGCGGTGGTTCCGGAAAGTTCGGCAGTTATTAATATAGGCATTGATGTGGTGAAACCCTTGTCGATTGTGTGGCCTTTCGAGCTCGCTGTAGTCGGCGACCTGGGCGAAAAAGGTCTGCGGCTCGCACCCAATATCGGCAGAGGCTGGCGAGGCGAGGCCGGCGGCCAGGCTGGCTACAAGTTTTATGTCCCTGACGCCGGAACGTATTATATCTGGGCTTACTGCCTATGGTTCGATGAGTGCGCAAATGCGGTTTTTGTACAAATTGACGACCTGGACAAGGCAATTTTTGGCAACGACCCGGTGTATGAACAGTGGCATTGGGTCAGGGGCTTTACCGTACATCTCGAAAGGGGAACCCATACGCTGGTATTGTCGAACCACAGCGACCATATTGCCATTCAGAAGGTGCTTTTCAGCAACTCCGGCAGTATCAGTCCCGAGAACTGCGGGCCGGTTTTCTCCGATATTTTCTACGACGGCTTTGACGGGTGCGACCGCGGCAACTTCGCCGACTGGCTGATAATCACCGGAAAATGGCAGGTCCAGGACCCCGCTCAACAAGCATGCTTTATTGAAAATGCCCTGGTCGGAACCTCGCAGGACACGTCCTTTGTTATCTACAGGGCCGATGACTGGCATAGCTATTCACTAAACGTTGCCGTCCGGTGCGGACCGTGGCAAGACACTAACGCATCCGTCGGTGTATGTTTCGGCGTCAGGAGCGAAACCGAGTATTATCAATTGCAAGCCCGGCCAATTAAAAACACCGGCAACGTGAAAATGCAACTCCTCAGAAGAAACGCGCAGGCCCAAGAGACGCTGACCGTGTTCGAGGTCCCGTGGGACCCGCAGAGATGGCACCAGGTTTCGATATGTCTCGATGCCGCCAATATTACCCTAAAAGTCGATGACGCCCAGCCGGTTAAGACGTCGGTCGATTATGAAATCAGTGGAGGAATAGGGCTGCGCCTGCAAGGCGAGGTTACAGCCTACTTTGATGATATTCACGTCAGGGAGACTGTCCAGAAGGCACTTTGACAATGAACACCGGTAAGACCGAAAAGATAGAGCGCTCGGAGATTATCGAGCGGCTAA
>JAUWKC010000071.1 GCA_030607345.1 Planctomycetota bacterium
AAGAAGGTGTCGCGTTTTTGACGTCTTCGGGACCGGTTCCGAAATACAGTTCGTGAGAGGTCGCCAGGTCAGACTTGGTCCACCCTAACTTAGTGTCGGTGGCAACGTTCTTCAATGTTGCTCCGGGACTGGGATTGGAGGCTTTTCCGGAGACAACTTCGAATTTCCACACGTCACCCCTGGCAACTCCGGCGTTCGATTTCTCATCGACCCGCCAATAGTAAGTCCTGCCGAACTCGAGCTTGCCGGGATTGAAACTGTTGGTATTCACAGCACCCTTGAATTCGCTCGAAGATGTCGTGGCCTTGGCTACTTTGTCAGGGTCGCTGCCGAGGTAGACAATGTGCTCCGAAGCGCCTTTAGCTACCGTCCAGCCTAATTTCTGCGAAGGCATGACCTCTGTAGCCTGCTCAGCCGGCTGAGGAAGAGCGGCAACAACAGGGTCCCTGCCTTTCCACGCGTAGAGTTCCCAGACTTCCGTATCGGATAGCGGACGGGTATAAACGCGAACGTCATCGACGATTCCATTGAAAGGACGGGCCATGTCCGGATAACGATTGCCTATAACCAGCGGCTGGTTCTCACCGGCATAAGGAACGAACGGCTCGACCGTCCGCTTGTTGGAAATTTTACCGTTCACATAGACTCTTAACTCTGAGCCGTCATAGATGCCTGTAATGTGATACCATTTGCCGATTTCAAACTTATGTTTGGTACTGATACCGCGGTTTTCTCTAGGGGCGGTCGCAAGCGAAAAGCCTATTCCACCTTGACCGCCTTGAAAGTTAATCGTCTCCTGGTTGTCTTTGCCTTTCTGGAAGAGCCTCGCACCCTGAACCTGCTTGCCGCCGAAATTAAACCACATCGCGACAGTAACCTTCGGCGGCCGAAGCAGAGGATTGTCGGCAATTTTCACGCCGCCACCCGTAATCTTCAATGCGCCTGAGCCGACATACCCATCAACCCACGACGTAACACCGAAGATTTCACCGTCGTTACCCTCACCACTCGAGTCAACCGCCTTGGTACCGCTGCCCTCATCAAACTGCCACCAGCCGACAAGACCATCGGCCATTACCGATGAGCACACAAGGAGACCAATCACCGCTGCTGCAAAAAACATATTAAGAGTTTTTCTGCTATTCACTTTCTGCTCCTTCTGACTTTCGTCAAGCACTCACTATAATCCACTAACCTGGATAAGCTCAAAAGCATTCAGAATTCCACGTGCACCTTCTCTACCCTTACGAGCGCAGTCAGGATACAACGGCTTGCTCCGGTCAGCTTGGTAGATTATCAATACTTCAGAGCCGTCCGTTTCAAACTTAATCAGAGATGGTATCAGTTCCTTATCCGAATAGACATGCTGTGGAGCGACATTATAAGCGTTCTTGATAGCCGTGACGCCTTTTCCCGTTCCAGGCGGCAGATTCCATCTGTACTGGCTTAGAATATTGTCGCTTTTATCCTGGGTGGAGTCATCCGGCTTGGCAGGCAGCGCATTAGCGGTAATTGAAGGCATTGGCGGCATGCCGCAGAAACAATCCAGGCAGTTACGTGTACTCTGCTTGCAGGGCTCCCAGTGGTTGTGATAACTGTACAGTTCGTACACCCCTGCCGGCAAATCCTTGAGTAGCAGTATTATGTCACCAGCGTAAGGTCCGGCCCAATCGACCGCATAGCCCCAACTGTTGGCGATAGGGTCGCCCTGGGCCTTGCCGGAGGGACAACCGCCGCCCCCAAGATTTGCGCGGCAAACACCCTTAACAGCGATACCGAGCTGTCCCTCGCTGCCGGTGCTCAAAAACGCTTTGACCCCGGTGCCCTCAATGCCCGCCGCAAAAGCTGCCGGGTCTTTCTTCGACGGGAACCACACGCCGTCATGCATATACATATCAGCCCAGCGTTTGGCTGCCAGGATAGTCCAGCCGGGTTTGGCCGTACCTTCCCATACACCCTTGTGGTCGCACGTCGGAACCGATATATCCACCTGGAGAACAAGGTTCTTTCCTTTAGTCCGAAATTTCCAGACATAGCCCTTGTTCGTTCCGGAGTCACTTACCTCATCCACACGCCAATAGTAGTATGTCCCTTCTTTGAGTTCGCCGGGACTAAAGCTTTCTTTGCCTTTGTCCAATCTGCCTTTATGAACCTTGGATGAGGTTGTGGCAGTCTTAATTTCATCCGCATCACGTCCGAAATAAACATCATGAGAAATCGCCATAGGGCTTGCCGTCCAGCTAAGTGTCACATCTTTCGAGACGTTCTTAAGCGTAACTCCAGGATTCGGATTAGTAGCTACTTCCGATACCTTCGCACTCGCAGGACCAGCCTTTGGCGCTTTTGAAACCTGCTTCTTAGGCCACTTCCTTTTCGGCTTGGCTTGCTCAGCTTCACCTTTTGCTTCTTCCTGCTGCGATTTTACCAACATCTCAGCCATCTTTGCATCAAGACCTGCATTATAAGAAAGATTCGATTCGCCTATCGCAATTGCCTGTTGTCCCTGCCAACTCCAGCTTATTTTGAAAGAACAGTCTTTTGAACCATTGTTAAAACTTACAACGACCGGGTATTTCCGGCCATTAACCATTCTTACACTGCCGGATTTAATTTTGCTCTTGGACTTCGCTATCACCTTGCCATCTATTTCGAGTTTGAGCGGCTTGGTGGTTTCAATTGTAAAATCGACCTGACCATCGGCAGGCCCCGTTATAAAACCCTGCCATTTCCCCGACCACTGGTTGCCGTAATTATGCTCTTCATCCCAGGTATTGTCGAGGCTGGTCAATACTACTATGCTCTGAGGAGTATCGAAACCCTCCTTGCCGTACTGGATTCCGATTAGACCGCTCTTACTGGATTCCTCCGCCTGGGCATATGGCAAGAATACAGTGGCAGCAATAACAATAAACGACAAATTCGAAATCACTTTTTTTTGCATAATACATTCCCTGACGGAGAACATTAAGACTCCTCATTCAATTTTTCAAATTCTCAAAACCGATTAGCCTAATCTACGGCTTGACAGTTACAGTCTTGAAATTGTCGATATCAAATATGGCCTTGGCAACCGCTTCATCAGCGCCCGCCAGGTCCGGCTCGTTCTTGCGATAATCGTTGTCGCCGAAACCGTACCTGCTGAAGTCTTTCATCCTCCAGCTTCCCGTACGGAAAACAATACGCTCAACGGTCGGCATTGCGAATCTGGACTTATACGGATTGCCCGTGTTGTCAAGCGTCTCGGCGAAGGCTGCTCCGGAAACGACCTTCTTGCCGTTAAGCGTCAGGTCGTATTTGCCCGCGATGGTGTCAACATCGATAACCACTTTGGCCCACTTTCTATCCTCAGAGAGCAAGCCGTTCTTGCCGTCGATGACGATACGTACAGGCCGCTGTCCCTTGTAGTTCTGTACTTCGACCTCAAGACCGTCACGTCCTATCTTTCTCGCCCGCAAGTCAAAGGAAATCTGCGCCTTTGTTGTCTCCGGGAACACACGAACCGCTTTGGCATAGTCATAAGGAGCCTTATCCTGGAGCCTGAGGAATTTTTCTTTGCGGCCGGTTATCTTGATAGGCTGCCACAAACCGCTATAAATGTTCCAGTTCGTTACGAGACCACCGACAGTCATATCCTCAAAATCATCATTAACGTCTTTGTCAACAGTTCCTTTTACGGGAACGGGAACACGAGTCACCCTGATATCTTCTTTGTTCGAAGAATAGGTAAGCCACACAGCGCCATCGGGAGGTGTTCCGTTGCCCGGCACAATGCCGCGTACGTACTGTGCGCCGCCGCCGTCCTTGTTGGCGCCGCCGAAACGCATAAGTGGTGTTTCACTCTGCACGTTAAGAAAATACGTATCGAAGTTCATACCGTCGTCGCTTGTAGTAACTGACAATGGATGACGCCACCTGGTATTCTTAATGGGATTGTAAACCAGTGCGTATTTGCCGTCGGACAGTTTCTGCCCCCATATCTTCGCGCCGCCGTAGTAAATATCTTTGCCCTCACCCTGCTTGCTAATGGAGCCGGGTTCCCACTTGTCGGCGACTACCATTTTCTTCCACTTCCACATACCTACGATTCTGCCGTCAGGAAGGGTATACCAGTCGAACGCCTTGCCGTAACGCGTCCTGCTCGGCACGTACGAGAAAAATTCTTCGCTCGTGTCCTGGTCTTCCTCATACCACTGTTGCACCATAAGTTTATTTGCCAAGAGTCCGTCAATAGTCTTAACGAAGTCTTTATCCGGAGCCTCTTTATAATATGGATAATGCGGCGAGTCATCCTTGCTGTATTCCTGGTACTTGTTGTATCTCACCCAGTAGATGGGACCATACTGTCCGGGGCCTTTGACTTCTCTCACCACGCGACCAATACCTTTACCATTATTAGGTGTGTCGGGCATTCCGTAATACGCACAAGCTATCAGCTTGCCTTCCGGAGACACATACCAACCCATACGCTGATGCGAGATACTGTACTGAATCTTGTCGTCCTCCCCCTTGTTACGGAATTTCCGGGCCGGGAAAATAGTCTGCGGCTTGTGCCAGTTTCTCCCGTCCTGCGACCACGTTATCAACGCATAACACGGCTCCTGATGCTCGTGTACCGGCCCGCTTCGATAGAGGAGCCAGAACTTGTTCTGCCAGTAGGACAGCATAGGAGCATGATTGTATGTGAAACCGACACTCTCAATACCGGTGTCCGGATAGCTCGGAATATCGTCGGTCACGAGTTCCGGATATGTGCGGTTGCAGCGGATTACCTCGAAATTGTGCACACCAACCACAGGCCTGAATCCGCCATCAAGATAACTGGTGTCCGCATAGGGAGGGTTTCCTCCGGTGAATCGAGGAAGAAAATCCAGAACCCCAGACTCCTCCTCATCATCGTCACCGTTGTCCTGTTCCGATGGCCTGTTGTCGTAATCAAAGACCATAAACTCCTTCGGAAGTTCCTCGGTGCTGTGGCTCAGGGCCGAAGCCGGAACAATTTCTTTTTCCTTCCCGGCCCATTGCCAGTAAAGACGTAAAAGCGCCTTCTTGGTTGATGATACGAACTCAAGTTTTATCGGCGTCTTTTGCCCGCGTGTCATATTTACTTTGCCGGTGTGAATTCCGCCTTGTTTCAGGCTGTCGATAACGACGGTATTACCTATTACAATACGGCTGCCGTCTTGTACCTCGGCGATGAATGTAACTTCGCCGGTAATCGGGCCTTTGACGAAGCCGAACCATCGTGCCGACCAGTCACCGCCGCGACTGTCTCCCCATTCGTAGTCGACCGTGGGCAGAAGGTCTATCATCCCAACTTCCCGCTCGTCGAAATCATCGTTGTTGTAATATGTTCCTATAAGGCCCTTACCGGCCCTTATCTGCTGTTCAGCGGACGTATTCTCTGCGGCCGCCGCCGGCACCACGGAACACACCCAAAATCCCAACACACAAACAACCGCAAATGCCTGCGTCATTTTCCTGTACATGATATCTGTCTCCTTTCAAAAACTGCGATATCTTGTTAGTTGTGGGCGACCCAAAGCCATTGTTTCGGATTGCCCGTTTTTCAACAAAACCTTCGTTTATATGACGTATAAAAACCTGTTTTTTATGCAAGGACACGTATTTTTGCGGCTAAACCAACCAGAATGCGCTGTAGAAAACCTCTCATGTTACGCCAGATGGTCATGACGTTGTGTGTTAGGATTCGCAGTACAATCTCTCTTTGTTGTGCCCAATAATCGCCAGCCCGAAGAGTTGAACCCCTCGAGCTACACACCATCCGGCAATCGCTTGAATCAGGCGGCACAGCACTCCTCGCAAGGCCAAAACCAAACGCAGACAACACCCTACAGACGATGCCGTCTGCGCTCTACGATTCTACCCCAACAAAATATCCATCCTGACCGGAGCACGCCCCGGCAGATGCTGTTTAGCCGGTGTACGCTAACTCGTACCCTTTGCGATATTCACGCGACAGGTAATTGTTCGCTCTGCGACTGCCTCTACCGACAAACTTGCCCTGCTTCGGATCATACACGAATTTCCCGCCGCCAAGCCGTACACCAATGTTGCCTATATGACAAAGTGCCGCAGAGGCAAAACCTTCATCAATTGGCGCCAGCAACTTCGAAGGGTCATTCGCTTTTATACAGTCGATGAAGTTACGCCGAATTCCAGGGCTGCCTTTGCCTTCGACCTTCTTACTGTCACCGTTTTTGATAACGTGGCAGCCCCTGCGACCGATTTGCATCGTACCGTCGGTACCGTAGAAGACAACGCCGTTATCGTGCCCTTCCATCTTGTAGTCGGTCCAAAGACGCATCTCGTACACCACGTAGCCCTTCTCATACTCAAACGTAATTGTCTGCGTATCCGGAGTCTCGTGGTCGTCGTCATACCACAGTTGACCGCCGGCAACTATCGCCGACTTCGGGAACTTGTCATCCCCACTCATACCCCAACGCGCAACATCGACCTGATGGATACCATCGTTGCCCATATCACCCGTACCGTAATCCCAGAACCAATGCCACTTGTAATGCCACCGGTTCTTTGTAAACGGCTTCACAGGGGCCGGTCCAAGCCACAAATCATAGTCCACACCAGCCGGCGGGTTCTCGACTTTGGCTCGACCAATCTTGCGTCGCAGCTGGTGATTAATCGCTTTGGCAAGAAGCACCTCGCCGATGACTCCTGTATGCAACTGCCTGATGCCCTCGATAGCATCACTGTCGCCGCGAGTCTGCGTTCCGTGCTGGCAGCACTTACCGAACTCTTTCGCCGCCTTGACCAGCAACTCACCTTCCCTGATGTTATGACAGCACGGTTTCTCAATATAAACATGCTTGCCTGCAACCATCGCTGCCAGCGCCACCGGTGCGTGCCAGTGGTCCGGCGTCGCAATGCTTATCGCATCGATACTCTTGTCGTCAAGAACCTGCCGATAATCCGCAACAGGCTTACTCTTGGTATCCTTGGCCACCTCATTTCGATGTTTCGGGTCCACATCGCAAACCGCTACCAGCTCGCAATCATCCATATCCGACCACCACTCGGCGTGGTTGCTTCCTTGGCCGCCAACACCAATTACAGCAACGCGAACACGGTCGCTCGGCGCCGCCAGCCCTCTTCTGGACCCCGACAGCAATACCGACGACGTAGCTATACCAGCCGCCGTCGTTTTCAGAAATTTCCTCCGCGACATCTTCTGTCTGTAAGTATGATCATCCATAACGTGCTCCCTTCTTACTTCTGTGAATAAAACGTTCTTACCTTTTTGTCACCACAGGTTCGCCAACAGGCGACCTGACACTCCACGAATCAGTATTCTTAAACTCCTCACCCTCAAGACCCTGCCACGTATTAAATTCCACCAGCCCGTCACTGCCGACCTTGATGTCAACAAATGTCTGATGCTCGTCGGCATGGCTCAGCCGACCCGCGTTGCCCACATCCAACTCCCACGTAAAAGGCTCCCAGTCGCCCTTGACCTGGTAGCGAGCATAGCGGTGCGTGTGCGCACAAAGCCCCGCAACCACCTTTCTTTCATTAAGCAGCTTCATAAAACGCTTCCACCCCGGCGGACTGTCCTTGCCCCCACGCTCGTTCGGAAAAGCAGGCTCATGATAGATAACAAAGACAACCGGCTTGCTGTTCCTGTTCAGGTCCTCCACCAGCCAGTCGTACAATATGTCACTGAAAGCACCGTCCGTGCTGTGTCTCGAACCATCGTAATACAT
>JAUWKC010000304.1 GCA_030607345.1 Planctomycetota bacterium
ATAAAGGTTGGCAGCGGGAGCTTCGAGACGGTGGAGTTCAGGAATATTTCGCTTGTGCGTGGTGAGGATGTGGGTTTTGAGATTGCAGCAGGCGAGTAGTCTTTGGCCGGGACCGGTGTGGGTTCGGCAATGAAGCAGTGACGGCGTTTTCGTTTGGTTGGTGAGGATTTAGCGTTATGAGTAGAAGAGCGATATTTTACCTGGCGGTCGTGATATTGTTTTTGCTGGCGGTGACGGCGTTGGTGGTATTTCGCGGGGGCAGCGCAGAAGAGATTGTTCAGTGGGGACGCGGCAAGCGGAAGGTTTCGGAAGCTGCATATTACAAGACGAAGGTGGCGAATATTATCGGCAACTGGCGGAAGACGCAGCGAGAGGCGCGGCGCGACCGAGAGGGCAGAATCATAGGGGTATATAACGTTTATCTGGTGTTCGACACATCTGTTCCGGCGGTGTGGATAGAGAGGGATTGTGAAGTGGACGCGGCCAATTACGTTGAGCTGCCGGGGCGTGTGGAGTGGAAGGTGTACCGCTGTTCGGGAGGGGGAAATGAAGAGATGCCGCAAAAGGTTCGGCTGAAGATGCGTGGATTTAATACAAGGCAGCATTATCCGGAGATGATTCTTTTTGTAGGCGAAGCGAAGGGTTCGGGGCATATCAGTTTTGATTTCAATTCGAGCGCTTTTGGTTCGGGTTCGAGCTCCGGCTGGTTCAGGCTGCCGAGTTACGGTAAGACAGTTGAGGACGGCCGAGATTATTATGATTCGATAGTGGTGAGCGATGAGGAATATGAGCGGTACCGGCAGAGGATTGATGCGAACGGGAGCGTTGGCAAGGAGCAGGACGACGCGTCGGCGGTATCGGAGAATATTGCGCGGTGGCTCGGTGTTGAGAGGCGTCTTTACAAGCGGATAGAGGAAGAGGTAATGCGGCAGGGACTAAGCCTGAGAGAGCTTGAGGTTGTGGTTGGGCCGGATTATACCGGTGCGCACGCGGAGGTCACCGGATATCGCGATAGTGCGATTCAGAAATTCTTTGGCGGGCGTCGGCGCCGCGAGGCATACCTTCAGATAGATTATGTTGGCGAGGATGTCTGGTATGTAAAAAGTGCGTCGCATCCTCGTTTCCCACGAACACAGCGAGGTGGGCCATTAGAGCTTGAGTTTGTCGTTTGTGCATCAGGAGAGATTCCGCGGGGTGAGCAGAAGCAGTGGCTTGAAAAGGGCAGGAAGCTACGGGAGAGTGTTATCCGCCCCGAGTCTAAATGGAGAGTTACTTTGGCGAACGGGGCGACGGTAGAGTTTATCGGGGTGTGCGAGAGCCCCAGCGTCGGCAAACAATGGTGGGGGCCTGACGGGAGCCTGCTTGGTTATGAGCCGTACTGCCGGAGAGAGTCTGTGCTCCGTGAGCGTAAAAACCGAGCCGTTTTTGAGATAGCGTACAAGATTTATCAGCCGCCGGGCGGAGGCGGGATGCGAGCTTCGATGCAAGGCAGCCGCGGGTCGGGGTACCATCGGATTCTGGACAAATATGGAAACTCGATAGATGACCTTCACGCGGAGGCTTATGTTTTTGACAAGGACCGGGAGAAGACGACGCTGCGGTTAGAGTTGCGGGTCGGCCAGGGCGACGCGGAATCGGTGGAGTTTCGGAACATTTCGCTTGTGCGTGGCGAGGACAAGGGTTTTGAGATTAAGACAGGGGAATGAGGGTTGGATTTGCCTGGCGGGTGTTCGTAATGCGGTTGTATAGGTGTGTCGCGGGGCGGCGGCAGTGATGCGGGGGCGAAGCAAGAGCGGACAAATCGGGCTTGACAAATTCTTTTGTTGGCCTAAAATCTCAGTCCGACAGTAAGGTTGATGTTTTGTGTGTCAAGGTCGGGATTTGAGCCGGTTGCGGCCTTTATTTTTGCGCCGCGGTAATGCCGACGGCGAGGGTTCGGGTGATTTTGGTTTTAGTCCGACAAACAGTGTAACAATCAGGAGATTATGTAATGGCAGATAAGAAAGCAGACCTTGCGGGTCCGGGGATTGGAGATTATGCCGAGTTAGAGAAGATTTTGCCGAGCGACTACAGTTCTTTGCTGAGTCCGAAGGATACTCAGAAGGCGACCTATGCGGCAAAGGACTACATCGAGGAGAATCTTTGCAGGGAGCTGAACCTGATTCGCGTGACGGTTCCGTTGATTGTGGATGTGGAGAGCGGGGTGAACGATTTGCTTGACCGTGACGGTTCGCGTACGCCTATCGGGTTCCACATATCGAACGACTACGACAAGCATCCGATAGATGCTCAGGTGGTGCAGGCTGCGACGAAGTGGAAGCGTCTGGCGTTGAAGCAGTTCGGGATGAAGGTTGGCGAGGGTCTGCTTACGGATATGCGGGCAGTTCGCAAGGACTACTTTCTGGACCACGACCACAGCGCGTACGTTGACCAGTGGGACTGGGAGCTGGCGATAACGGCTGAGCAGCGGAATCTGAAGTTTCTGCGGCAAGTGGTTGAAAAGATATGGAAGGTGCTCAAGGGCGCCGAGATTCACGTTCAGGAGCTTTTTCCGGCGCTTAAGACGGACAAATATCCGGACCTGCCGGAGGAGCTTACGTTTATTCACGCCGAGGAGATACTGGAAA
>JAUWKC010000294.1 GCA_030607345.1 Planctomycetota bacterium
GAATCTGCAATAATTGCATCTCTGGCGGCCGTTCTCATGCCCTTGCCGACTCTTTCCAGACCAGCGAATACAAGAACTTGCAGCCACGTCCTCGACAGGGCCAGCAATAACTTAAAAAACGCCGAAGTAACGTATCCCGAAAAAACAAATATCTTCCTCTTGCCCGTTCTGTCGGACAAATATCCGCAGAAAACCTTTAGAATACTTGAAATGCTGTCTCGAAAACCGCCGACCAATCCAACCGCCAGGCCGGCCCCGCGGCCTGACAAACATCGGCAAAATCGGCATTATCATTTCACTGCTCAAATCATTCAAAAAGCTGACAATGCCCAACAAAAGCACGTCGGTGCTGATTCCCTTCAAGGACTTATTTCTGATAATGGATTTGTTCATAGCAAACAAGGCATCAGCAGAACGTCTTGCGCTTCTTGTTCATTCTCCCCGAACCTGGACGTGTACTTTTCTGCTCCGAGGACCGTCAAACTCACAGAAAAATATGCCCTGCCACGTGCCGAGCACGAGCGTTCGAGCTTTTATAAGAACCTGGCTGCTGCAGCCGACAACCGAGCTTTTCGCGTGGGCATCGGAATTGCCCTCCGAATGGCGATAACCAGGGTTGTCATGCGGTATCAGTGACTCAAGGGTCAACAGTATGTCACGGGGCACCGAAGCATCCGCGTTCTCGTTTATCGTAACCGCCGCCGTCGTGTGCGGACAGTAAATCACAACGTCACCATCGGATATACCCGATTCGCTCACCACCGACGCAACCTGCCTCGTGATGTCAATCATCTCGTTGCGCCTGTCAGTACGGATGGAAAACTGCCTTTCAATTATCTTCATCGCCACAGCTCCTTACATCTGCTCAACAACATTGATGCCCAAAAGCTCGCTAAGACCGTGCTTTATCGTCCTGGCCGTAAGGTCACAGAGCAGCAGCCTTGTCGGCCTTTTCTCCGCCGCGGCGCGCAGAACCGGACAATCCGTGTAAAACGCACTGAATTTCTGTGCCAGCTCGTATAAATACCCCGTCAGGTAATTGGGCCTGTAATCCGCCGAGGCCGACCCTATCGACTCGCCGTAACGCAGCAGGTATTTCGCCAGGTCCAGCTCCGCCGACTCCGTCAGGTTCAGCTTGTCAAGGCCCGCAAGCTCGCTCCGGATATCCACGTCCCTGGTCTGCGCCTTTCTTTCTATCGATTTTATCCGGGCGTATGCGTACTGCATATAGGGGGCGGTGTTGCCGTCCATCGCTAACATCTTATCGAAGCTGAACACGTAGTCACTGGTGCGATTATTGGAATAATCCGCGTATTTGACGGCGCCGATGCCGACGGCCTGGGCGATTTGAGCCTTTTTGTCTTCGTCAAGCTCAGGATTCTTTTCCTCAACGACCGCCCTTGCCCGCTCTACAGCCTCGTCGAGCACCTCTTTGAGCTTGACGTTCTCACCCGACCGCGTCTTCAACGGCTTGCCGTTTTCGCCGAGCACGCTGCCGAACGTGATATGTGAAAGCTCAATATCATCATTGACCCACTTCGCCATCCTCGCGGTCGCAAACAGCATCTCAAAATGCAGCTTCTGACGGGCGTCGGTAACATAGACTATTTTATCTGCCTTCAGTTCATTTACCCGATATCGAATAGCCGCCAAATCCGTCGTCGCATAAAGGTACGCACCGTCAGACTTCTGAATTATAAGCGGCAGCCGCTCTCCCTCCTTATTCCTGAACCCCTCCGGAAATACACAAACCGCCCCATCAGATTCCTTGGCCAAACCCGCCTTCTTCAGGTCTTCAACAATGCTTGGCAAATCGTTTCGATATTCGCTCTCCCCTCTTTCGTGTTTGTAAATCAAGTCTATTTGTAGCGTCTCGTAAATCGGCTGATAATGTCTTCGTGACTCCTTTACAAATTCTTTCCATACTGAGAGGGTATCTTTGTCGTTATTATGAAGTTTCACGACTTCTTCACGGGCTGCGTCTGCAAAATCTTGATCCGTGTCGTACCAATGTTTGGCTGACTTATAGAACTTTTCTAAGTCACGTATTGAAACGGAATTTGGTTTTTTTAGTTTATCCTTATACAGCTCCCGCAAATATGCAATAAGCATCCCGAACGGTGTACCCCAGTCGCCGATGTGGTTTTGGCGGATGACATCGTGGCCGAGAAATTCCAGCATTCGACAGAGGCAGTCGCCGATGATTGTGCTTCTTAAATGGCCGACGTGCATCTCTTTGGCGATATTCGGGCCCGAAAAATCGACGACAACCGTCTGCGGCTCGGCGGTCTTGTCTATGCCTAAACGTTCGGCATCGGCGTTGATTTCGAGCAGTCTGGCCGCGATAAAATCGCCCTTAAGCCGCAGGTTGATAAACCCGGGCCCGGCAACTTCCGGCCGCTCGCATATATCATCGAGCTTCGTCTTTTCCACAACCTCCTCGGCCAGCTTGCGGGGATTGGTCTTCATCTCTTTGGCAATCGCCATTATCCCGTTGGCCTGGTAATCCCCGAACTTCGCCTCGCTGGAAGCACGCACTATCGCCGAGCAGCCCTGCCGACCCGTCACCGCTGCCATCGCGGCAGCTATCCGCTCCTCCAGTATTTCAATCGGAGTCTTCATCTCTTTGTTCGCATCTCTGAGCTCTTTATTTGCTCTGTGGCTAATTCTTTTTTTCTTCGATAGTCAATTTCTTAGCGTCGCCCCAGAGCGAATCAAGGTCATAATAATGGCGGTATTCCTCGTCGAAAATGTGCACCACGACATCCACAAAATCGAGCAGAATCC
>JAUWKC010000296.1 GCA_030607345.1 Planctomycetota bacterium
ACACAAAACAAGGTTGGCTCGGGACATTCTTTGATATTATTTGGCCCTTCTAAAAAGAATTGGCGAACATTATTTGCTCGAGAGTAATGCTTATGAAATCACGATTGATACCTTGTCTTATAATCCTCGTGAGCCTGACCTGTATCGGCTCAGCCGAGAGGATAAAGGATATTGTTGACATACAAGGTGTTCGCGGTAATCCGCTTTACGGGGTCGGACTGGTCATCGGACTGGCAAACACCGGTGACAGCACACTGCCTTCACGTCAAATACTCACGAGTATTTTCAGAGACTCCGGACTCGTGCTTTCGCCAGGCGACCTGACCAGCGGCAATATCGCCGTTGTTATGGTCACTGCCGAGCTGGGGCCTTTTGCCCGCGTCGGCTCACGCACCGATGTCGATGCCTCGGCGGTCGGAGACGCCAAGAGCCTGCAGGGCGGAATGCTTCTGCCCACACCACTGAGAGGACTCGACGGACAGGTGTACGCCGTCGCTCAGGGACCGCTTTCTATCGGGGGATGGGCCGCCTCCGGTGAAAAGGCGTCAATCACAAAGAACCACCAGACAATCGGCCGAATACCGGACGGCGCCATCGTCGAAAAAGAAGAAATAGCAACATTCGTCGAGCACGTCGCAGGTCGAAGATTCATCACCCTCAATCTTAGGAACACCGACTTCTCAACCGCACAGCGCATCAGCACCGCCATAAACCAGACATATCCACACGCCGCCGAAGTCGTCGATGCCGGCACCGTCAGGGTCAAGATTCCGGGCCGGGTCAGCAGGGTTGATATCGCACGCTTCATAGATGATATCACAAAACCCGAAGTGACGGTTGATGTTCCTGCAGTGGTTGTCATCAACGAGCGAACCGGAACCATCGTCGTGGGAGAAAAAGTCGGCATATCACCCGTGGCAATCTCGCAGGGCAGCCTCGTTGTGAAAATCAAAGAGACACAGTTTGTCTCCCAGCCGACAGCTCCTTTTTCTGATGCCGGTACAACGGAGAGAGTCCCCGAGACAATGGTCGGCGTGGAGGAAAAAGAAGGTTATCTGATTCCCGTGCCGAAAGCCGTCACCGTCTCGGACTTAGCCAGGAACCTCAACGCCATAGGAGCAACACCAAGGGACCTCGTTGCGATATTCAACGCCCTGAAAAGGGCCGGCGCCCTCCAGGCCAGGCTCGTAATAATGTAAATCCCAGACCAGGGAGTAATTATATGGATGGCAAAGAATTGATACTGACCGAAGCCATTTCACCCCCGCTGCCGCTGCAGAGTTCGACAAACGCGGCCCTTCGAAGAATAGCTGCCGGCCGACAGTCGGGGCAGAACCAGCCATTCTCCGAAGAACAAAAAAAACAAATTGCCAAGGATTTTGAGTCGGTCCTGCTTACCAGGTTGCTCAACGAAATGAAAGAAACAATCGGCGACGGGGGCTTCGAAGCCGACGGCGCATCAAAGCAGGTTCAGGGACTTTTCTGGCTGTATCTTGCCAGAGACATCGCCGACAAAGGCGGCTTCGGCCTGTGGAAGGATATATACAAATGGCTGGACCAATCAAAACCCACCAAAACAACAGTGCAGTCTGAGGACCAGGGCGTATGAGACCGACAACAGCCGAAATCCGGAACAAAGTCGATGAGCTGCTGGTCGTACTTGACAAGGACATTCAGTATATAAGCCGGAGTCTGTCACACCTGGACCAACTGCGCAGCCTGGTCATAAAGCGCGACCACGAAGAGTTGGGCAGGCTGCTGGAGAACATCCGCAAAGAGGCTGACATCGGCACTGTAAACGAATTGAAACGACAGTCAATACGAAAGCAATTGGCCGAGGCCCTCGATTGCCGTGCCGACCAACTCAGGCTCTCTATGCTCAAGTCGCTGCTGCCTAAGGAAATGGCGGCTCAGGTGAGCCGGCGAAGAGAGCAATTACTGGACTTGACCGAGCAGCTAAGGCGGCAATACCAGAGCACCGCCATGCTTGTTTCCGAATGCGCCAGACTAAACAGAATGCTTCTGGACAGCGTTTTCAACCTCCGAACAGCCGACGCAGTTACGTATAACGCCAATGGTACACCTGCACGACAGACTGATACTGCTTTTGTGAATCTGCATTTTTGACTGGATGACACCGGTGAGCAGGACACAAACACAAGACAAGGCTTGTCCGCTCCCGAATACAATAAATGAAAAACGAAAAAAGTGGACCCGGATGGAGCTGAGAAATGGACAGCTACTCGATTGGACTTAGCGGACTTGGCGCAGCCCAGAAGGCGCTTGATGTAATCGGCAACAACATCGCCAACGCCGCTACGGAAGGCTACCACCGACAGAGAATAGAATTGGCTCCGGCATACTCGTCTCAGGTCGGCCCGGTCCTGATAGGTGGAGGGGTCGAGGTCGACCGAATCACCAGAATCATCGACACATTTCTCGAACAGCAAATCCTCCAACAGCAGTCCTCGGCCGGGCAGGTCGGCTCGGAGCTCTACACACTGCAAACAGTCGAGAATACCCTCGGAGAGCTTTCAAGCGACAGCGGGCTCAGCGCAGCAATAGACAAATTCTTCAATGCGCTCCAGGACCTAAGCGCACACCCAAACGAGGTTGTCTGGCAAAGCCAGGCGGCAACCGCCGCCGAGACTATGGCCGGTCAGTTCAGAGCATTGGCTGGTTCACTCGCTAAACTACAGCAGCAGGTCGTCCTCGACGCCGGCAATACCATCGACCGCGTAAATACACTCACA
>JAUWKC010000254.1 GCA_030607345.1 Planctomycetota bacterium
AAATGGGACCCCGAAAAAGAAGTTTTTCTGAATAGTGACCAGGCCAATAGAATGTTGTCGAGGCCGATGCGAAGCCCGTGGCACCTGTGATGTGGTCCGGGCAAACTGAAATCCTCGTTGTTTTTGTCATAGCTTAAGCTGAGAAAAATGAAAGGTGAAGAAAATGAATAAGAGGTCAATGCTTCCTGGCGCCGTGCTGGTTGGGCTGTTGTTGTCGCTTGTGAATGTTACGCAGGCAGTATCGCCTCAGGAGGCCCAGAAGATTGAAGATGCCGCGCCGAGCAAAGCGCCCGCTGAGCCCAAGAGCGCAAGGAAGCTGCTGGTCTTTACTCTCTGCAACGATTTCAAGCACAGTTCGATTCCCTACTGCACAAAGGCCCTTCAGGTCATCGGCCAAAAGACGGGGGCTTTCGAGGTCACGCAGAGCGACGATATGTCGGTATTCAAAGCGGAGAACCTCAGGCAGTTCGACGCGGTTTGTTTCAACAATACCACCAAACTTGAATTTAGCGACCCGAAGCTGCGAGAGAGCCTGATGGCTTTTATCAGGGGCGGTAAAGGGATTATCGGGATTCACGCCGCTACGGATAATTTTTACAACTGGCCTGAAGCTGCTGCAATGATGGGCGGTCAGTTTTGCGGTCATCCGTGGGGAGCCGGCGGCACCTGGGCGGTTAAGATTGATGAGCCCGACCATCCGCTGACGGCTGCTTTCGGCGGTAAAGGCTTCAAAATAAAAACCGAAATCTACCGCACAAAGCTGCCTTTTTATTCACGTCTCAACCAGCGTGTGCTACTGAGTCTCGATATGTCGGACCAGGCGACCCGCAGTGTGAAGGGCCTTGAACCCGGCGATTCAGATATCGGTATCAGTTGGGTCAAGAGCTACGGCCAAGGCCGGCTGTTCTATTGTTCGCTCGGTCACAATAAGGAGCTCACCTGGAACGCCACCCTGCTGAGGCATTACCTGGCTGGTATCCAGTTTGCGCTCGGCGACCTTCAAGCCGAGACCACGCCCAGCGTGGAAGAGGCTTTTCAGGGGATTGCACGGTATCAGTTCGGTCAGAGCCGCAGGGCTCTTTCATCGATGGACGAGTATCTGCGATGCGTTTACGATTCAGCCGAGATACTCAAAAAAATCGAGAAGCGATTTTTGCAATTGCTTGGTTCGGATGACACGACTGACCCCGGCAGGCAGTATATCTGCAGAAAGCTCGGTGTGATTGGCACCGAAGAATCCGTTGCGACGCTGGCGGCGATGCTCACCGAAAAGGCGACTTCTGATATTGAGCCGTCTGATATGGCACGCTACGCTCTCGAACGCATCGGCGGTGCGGCGGTGGATGAAGCACTGCGCAAAGCCCTCGATAAGACGAGCGGCAATGTCAAGGCCGGTATTATAAACTCGCTGGGCGTGCGTCGTGACGCCAAATCAGTCGGGACTCTGCGGGGTCTGATTCTGGATTCCGACCCGCAGATAGCCGGCGCGGCCGTTGCGGCTCTCGGGCAAATAGCCGATGCTGCCGCCGCCGAGGCATTGGCCGGCGCCAGGGAGAAGGTTTCAGGCCAGTTGCGTATGCTGGTTCTTGACGCGTATCTGAACTGTGCCGACAACTTCATTTCAAAGGGCAAGACAAAACGTGGCGTGAGGATTTACGATGAACTCTACGCCGAGGGCATGCCTTTGCAGATTCGCATTGCGGCGCTTAATGGCAAGGTCGCTTCGGCCAGGCGCAATCGTGGCCTCCGGATAGTCTCCAAGGCGCTGAAGTCCGACGACCCGCAGATGCAGACGGCGGCTATTTCTTTGACCCGGCAGATGCCGGGCAGAGTCGTGACGATGGCGCGGGCGGGACTATTTGACGAGCTGTCCGGCTCGGGCAAGGTGCAGTTGCTTTCCGTTCTGGCCGACAGGGACGACCAGTCGTCTCTGCCGATAGTTCTGAAGGCTGTTAAGAGCCAGGACGCTGAAGTGCGAGTGGCCGCACTTGCTGCATTGGGACAATTGGGTGACGCTTCGCACGTTGGTTTTCTGGCTGAGAAGGCGGCCACAACCGAGGGCCCCGACCAGCAGGCGGCGCGCGAGAGCCTCTACCGCATAGGAGGCCTGGGTGCCGACCATCGTATCGTGAGAAGCATCCCCTCTGCTGAACCGGCGGTGAAGGTGGAACTGATTCGCAGCGTCGGTCGGCGGGGCATTTCCAAAGGTGTGCAGACCCTGTTGGAGACGGCGACGAATTCCAATGCAGATGTTCGTCTCGAATCACTGAGGGTCTTACGGGACATAGCTGAGGCTAATCATCTGCACGCACTGATTGGCCTGTTGCTGGATGCCCGGACCGATGCCGACCGCAACGAGGCCGAGAATACCGTCGCAGCGGTTGCAGGCAAAATCAAAGACAAGAGCCAACAGGCTGACGGCATTGTTGCGGTTCTGTCTTCTACGACCGACCCGGCCTGTCGCAGTTCGCTTCTTCGCGTGCTCGGCAGGATACGCGGCGACAGCGCTCTAAAGAGCCTTCGCAGCGCTCTTAAGGAGCCCGAACCTGAAGTCAGAGCGACGGCAATTCGCGTGCTTTCTGAGTGGTCCGATGCCAAACCGGCGCCCGACCTTCTCAAAGCGGCGAAGAGTGCGGACGACAAGATACACCGAACCCTTGCCTTGAGAGGTTACATACGGTTGATTGGCCTGGGAAGCGACCGCTCTGCGGACGAGAGCTTCGGGATGTATAAAAAGGCTATGGAGCTGGCACGGGGTCCCGACGAAAAGAAGATGGTCCTGTCTGGCCTGGCAAATGTAAGGACATTGCCGGCACTGGAGATGGCAGGGCGTTTTCTCGATGACATGGACCTGCAGCAGGAGGCGGCTGTTGCGGTACTCAGGATAGCCGAGGGCACCAAAGACAGTCACCCGGAGCAAACCAGAGGCGTACTCGAGAAGGTGCTTCGGGCCTCTCAAAACGATTCGGTCCGTAAGCAGGCGTCAAAACTCATAAAACAGATTCAGTAATATAAGAGGGGAATATCAACATGGAACAGCAAGAACGAGCTCGCCAACACAATGCCGGCATTTCCCGGCGGGGTTTCATAGGCGCCGCCGCCGTAGCGGCAGTGGCGGTTTCCACCGGTGCAGTCAAGGCGCAGACGGCGGCAAGGCCGGCGCAAAAAGGAAGATTCAAACTCAAGTACGCGCCGCATTTCGGAATGTTTAAGCGCCACGCAGGGGACGACTTCATAGACCAGATTAAGTTCATGGCCGATGAGGGCTTCACCGCCTT
>JAUWKC010000027.1 GCA_030607345.1 Planctomycetota bacterium
CGAACCCGGGTCGACTCGAAGCTCCTGGGCCGCCTGAACCGCAAAAGCAAATTCTGTCCCCGCAGTAGCCGACGCAGGCAGAGTAAGCGTTATAGTCCCCGTGGCGCCCAGGTTTGTATGAACACTGTCTGACTCAGCCTCCGTAAGCTCATCGTCGGACGTGTGCGCCTCGATAGTCGTCTTCACGCCGCCGGCGCCAAACGGCACCACAAAATTATGACCGCTGCGGGCATCCTCTATCGACGCAATCTGGCCTCCCGAAGTACTCACCACCGCCAGCCGAATATGAGGCGTCGTCGCCATATCAGCAAAGCCGCTGTACTCGTCGGTAACAAGGTTGCCCTCAGAATCCAGGTATATGTAGATACCCGACTTGTCGTCGGCTAAAGTATTGCCCGACGAGCCCTCATAACTTACCAGTTCCGTACCAAGCCAGAACTTGCCCGCCTTTACACCGATATTCAGCCCGCCCTCATCATAGACCCGCAAATCATTCGCACGTCTCGTCGCCAGAAGCAGCCGATACAGCACCTTGCGGAACTGCAAATAATAGGGCGCCATCCCCGTCGGCACATACTCAACACCCGTCTCATTCTCAGACTGGATATTCAACAGGTTATTATCAGATGGATACACCTCAGACATAATTCTATCTCCACATCACTGCCTAATTTGATACGCTCAGTATCAATTGATTCGTTTGTTTGTCGAAAGACGCTCCACTCACCCGCCCGGCAGGCCTCGCCGCCGGCGTCACGGTTATGGCGTCAGTCTCGCTGCTGCCGCTTTCATTACCGTCCCCGTCGATGACCCTCACTCCGAATTTGTATATGCCGGCCTCCAAAAGCTCGCTGAACCATTCCATCGTATCGGCATCAAGACCAAACATCCCCGCTCCAAAACTGCCTTCGCCGAAACCCACCGCCGCGGACGAATCATAACCGAAGTCACTCGCTCCGAATCTGCTCATCCCGAATCCCGCCTTGTCCTGCCACACCGGCCAGACCCCTACCGGCCAATTGTCAATCGGCTCGCCGTAATCAATCTCACCCGTGCCGTTGTCAAAATAAACGTACACCACCGAACCCGGCGGCAGTTCCTGCCCACGCAGCAGCGTAAGCCGCACCCTGCCGCTCTGACCACAGGACAGACCAACCTCATCACTAAAGTCAATATGCCCCTGCTCCGCATCGACAGCAAAAACCTCAATCCGTGCGGACGCCTCAACAGAGGTTGGAACCGAAACGACCATTTGTCTCTGCTCACTGTCAACCGTTGTCCCGGCATATCGACCGTTAACGTAAACCTGGTAGAGCTTGTCGGCCCAGGCCGACCGCCACCTCACAAGGGCTGCCCGCGGCTCACACGCACACTCACCGTCACGCCGAATTCCAGCCGGCAACTCAGACGACCTGACATTATCTATTCCGTTGCTGATAGGACCCATACCACTAAACCAACTGCGTATAAATTATTTCGTAATCGACAACCACACCGCCGCCGCTTACTCTTTCTTCCGTCACCTTGAAAGAATCCATCCGAAGATTATCGAACTGCTCGCCGCCTTTCGTGACCAGCAAATGCGCAGCTCCATCCATAAAACTCGATATCGCCGCCACCCTCTCTCCCATCTGCAGCCGACTCCGTGCTCGCAGAACACCGTTCTGTCTTATCCTCCTGCCGCGACCGCCCAGGTCAACACTCACCACACCGTCCAGACCCGGCACTGACCTTTCAATACAATCTCGACCGAAACTGTCGGCCTGAATCTCCAGCCCCTGCTCCTCAAACAAATCTTGTCTGTCCAATGTCACGCTCATTGACCCTTCCTTCGCAAGCTAATCCCGCACGAGCCTTACAGACGACCCAAGCCTCGTAACATCCGCTACCCCATCACTGCCGGAGTCGATGCTCAGCCGACACCGCTCCCTCGCTTTCTCGAAGAGCCGTCGATAGTGCAGACTCTTCTTCCAGAAATTCTCATCATCGGCCTCGCTCGCCAGCATCGCATAAACGCCGCAAATCACTCCAAAAACCGAAGCCCTTCGCAAAACATCCGCGTCCAGAATTTCCTCCACGCTTATATCACTCGCAGGATTGCCCGGCTGAATCCCGAAATACTCCGTAAGCTCAAAACCAACCTCGCTCGTCTGAGGACCAAATGTGCTCACCCGATATGACACTTCCGTAGCCCCCGGCGGCGCTGCCGCCTCGTCATCCGAATCGGACCTGACCACCGAGACCGTAAGCTGCGTAGCCGAGTCAACCGAGATTATCTCATACCCGCCGTCCAGCACACCATCGGCAGATTTCAAATACACTGCTCCACCGGCCGATACTTGCGAACTTACAAAATCGGCGCCGCTCGCTGTAAACGTCGTGCCGCTAAGCACTCCACCTGTTCCCGACGCCAACACCTGACCGGGCAGATGTAATTCACCGAACAGTGCCGGCTCATACTTCAAAATATCTGCATCGCTCGAAAACTTCGCCATCCTGCCTGCTCCTGTCTTGCTTTAACTTGCGGCCGGGGTATCAAAGGCTCGCCGCCCCTGAATACCCCGCCGCTTCAACGTCTGCTAAGCCGAAAGCATCATTAACTTATGCTCAAATCACGAATAATCCCGTGTGCCGCTTCATTCCTTAGCTCGACCGTATACTCGCCAATCAGCTCACCGCACTCATAATCACCACTGCTCGCCAACGGCTTGAAATGAAAACTTCGACCAGCTAAGGGAAGTATGCTGATACGCGACGAATCCAGCAGCAGCGCTGCGTCCTGCGGCATCCAACGCGTAGTAACAATCCTGCACACACCAAAATCGCTTTCGTAAATGCTCACCATGTCGGTAAACGTGGTCTCTCCCGACCCGTACGTCCTGTTCTCAGAGCAAAACCCGTTTATCTTTCGCTTCTGGAAACCACCGACAACAATCAAATCCACGTTGCCGTTGCTGTTCTCCCATACTTTGCGAAGAACATAATTAACCTTCGCCTCGTCAAGGTCGGTCCCCGTCGGAAAGCCGCTGTCACCTGTATGGAAAACATTGCCCGACAGATGTGGGATAATCCCTTTCATCGACCTCCGAACCGAGTCGCTGCCCTCCGGCTCGCTCGCTGGCTGACCGCCGTTAATCACCGTGTTCTCCAGGTCCCGTATCAGCTCACGCAGCCGCTCCTGCTTCTGATAATCCAGCTCATCGGCAAGTGCCAACTGACTTGCCGCAATATCCGTCCCGCTCACTTCAACCGTCGCTGTGAATATCTGCGTGTAGTTGCCGCATCTCGCGCGGTTCGTAAATCTCGCCGCCGGCTTGTCCGCCCCTTCAAGAGCGGCATTGCCCAGAATGTTAATCACCTGGTTATCCGCAAGATTCTCCGGCGTAGTCCCGGCATACCCACGAACCACCGTCAGCGTATTACTGTTGATACCCGTCACCAGCATCAACTCTTCCGACCCCTGCACCTGAATCTGGTCGCCAACTCGGAACCTGTCGCCGTGGTCAACAACAAAATCCGTATCCGCACTCGGGTCGCTGTACGTACTGTCGTCAATCGCATCCTTGTTCGGCAATAACTCATCTTCCAGCCACTCATGATGCGTGCTTCGCGCCTCTCGCATCGGGTCGCCAAGAGCATCCAGCAACGGCGTCTCGTAAGGTGAAATTATCCCTACCAAATCCGATACATCCTCAGCCAACTCACCAAGAGTTGCTCCCGCCGAATAAGTCGCTTTCCCTGTAAAAGCCATATCTTTCTCCTTCTATCCAATCAGAAATACTGTCACTCTCTACAAAACAATCACGCAAAGTTCCTTCGCAGCCGCAAATACTCCTGCAAATCCACTCGACCGCCGCTCGCCGCCGCTCTCTTGGCCGCTCGCTCCAGCACCGCCTGTTTGCTGCCAACCCTGTCTCTGACGCCCGCTGTCTTCTTCGCGGTCGCAGCAGTACCGTCCTGGCTGCCAAATAGATACCCCTTCTCCTTCTTCAACTGCTCAATCACACCATCAACCTCAGAAGCATCTTCAGCTTCAATCCTCGTCTTGGCAATCAACACCGCCGTCTCTATATCAACAGCACCCTCGGCAGCCAATTTCTTCACGAGCTTCTGTTCCACCTCGATGCCGCTCAAGTGCTCAGCTAACCGGCTCGCTTCCGCCTTGGCCTGTGCTAATTCCTCGGCAAGCGCCTCGGCTTTCTTCTCGGCACTCTGTGCCCTCTTGCGATAGCGGATTGACTCAGACACCGGAACAAGCTTCAGACCCTGGCCCTCATCCTGCTCCGACTCCACTTCCGAAAAAATACTCTCTTGCCCCTCAATCGGACTCATAAAGCCTCCATAACAACCTTAACTTTCGCTCGTGGTTTCATAACCTAATTCTCTGAGTACCTGCTCAGTCGGAACACCCAGCTCTCTCTTGACCTGGGCCTCTCGAAGTTTCTCCATCATGTTCTCAGGCAGAGGACTTGGAAAAATCATCTCAATCTCCCTGTCTGCAGCGACTGTCTTGTAAATGTTCGCCTTATCCAGAATCTCCAGCACCATCCCGCAGACCTTCTTCAGACCCTCGCCATAAGTGAACCTCTTCCGCTCGGTCTTCGAAAGCATCCCCATAAGCGTCAACTTAAGCGCTACCGCACTCGTAAGATTGCCGAGTTTGTTCTTCAAAACACCAGCCACAATAGGTGTCACGCCGCTGGTCTTATCCATCGCCTCACGTATCTCGGCGATGTGCGTATCCTCACTCGGTACCGCCGCGTCCCCGCCAAACTCCTCAATACTCGCGTCCGGATTATCCGTATACCACATCCGACCGGGCGAAATTGGCCTGTCCTCGAAACCCTCTATCCCCTTACCTAAGTACATCTTGAAGGCCTGAAACGTAATCCTGCTCGCCCTGTCGCTCTCAGCCTTGTGTTAAGCTCATCCTGAAGCGGTATCAAAGGCTCAATGTCACTTATCCCCTCGTAGTAGTAAGGCTGGGCAATATTCTGTATGTGCACCACCGGCAAAATCCCCCACGGCAACTCGCCTTGCCCAACCAGCTCCTTGTTCTCATACCGCTGCCAGGCATTGGCCGATATAATCTCCGTCACCGACACAACTTCTCGCCTGTCCCCCACTCCTCTTCGCTGACCCACCGACGAAAAACCGGACAGCAGCCGCGAAAGAAACGAATTTCGCCTGCTCAGTGAATTCTTCTTCTGATAGAAATGCTGCACGTAATAATTGACCTTCTTGTAGTCATATTCATCCAGAACAGGCAGTGCTCTTGGTGCCTCAATCAATTCAAGGTCGATTGCCTTCACCATTCGCACAACTTCTTCAACCGGAGGACTTTGGGAGGAAGAGGAGGAAATGAAACTCTCAAGGATCGCATCGTCAGGTCTGACGAGACAATCGACAAAACCGTAAACACTCCCGAGCACCGCCATATCTTGGAAAAAACCAATACCGCCGTTGGCCGCAAACAACGCCTTCAATATCGCCTCAATTTCCGCACGTTTCGACCGCTCCGGCGACTTAGAAACAAAGCTCACCGGCTTTCCAAAAAGAAAATCCACCGCCGCGTTTATCCGCCACGCTATATCATTCTCGATAACAACTTCCTTACGTTGCACGTCACCGATGTTTCTTGAACCAACAAACCCCGCCCTTGCAGAGTGAACCAACCCCGTTATCCGCGGCGGCAACCCGCACTCCTGCGCCTGCACATAGCACCTGCCGGACTCACTTACCTTCGCTCCAGCCTGTCCCACATCAGACGCGTCACAAATCACGTTCGTATAATAATCCCACAGCTTCGTGAAATGCCCGCTGATATCCACCGCACGCTCATCAACCAGCCATTCAAGAAACTCAGACTCAAGCCCTCTCTCAGCCGCTTCCCCAAATATCCGAAGGTCAAATCCCATATCAGTCTCGCTCTCAAACTCGCCGACTCCGGCGCCACAGCAAAAAACCAGCACGGCAGTTCTGCATCCGCTGCCAATTATTCAACATACTCCTTCTACCTTTAGACCAACCTGCGCGTTTCATGCGAAAAACAACCCCTTTCACCAACCCCTTCTCGCCCTAAGTCCTTGACCCAAAGGGAATTAAAAAATTTCACTTTTTTCCATTTCCCTCCAAAACCACCTGCACATTTGGTTGAAATCCTCCCCTTCGCCTGCCCGCATAATCCTCCCGTCTGCCATCTGCCGGGGAGAATCCACCGTCTTGTTTATCCAGACTACCCGCAATCCGCCAACTTACGATTGGACAAATCCCCCGCATAAACTGGCGATACATACCGCGGTAATGCACATCGATTTGACCGGAAGATTAACCGAACAAAAAACCAGGCCGCTTCGGAATCATATCAGGCATGCCGGAATTTGCCTTCCGCCTGGCTGGAGAACTCACCCCTCATAGCTCCAAACTATGACGCCGGTACTGCGTGGTTGAGCGTTTGGATTGCATTTTATCCAGCAGGCATTCCTTGCAGCTCCCCATCTGCCTCTACTCGTGCGAGTCAATAGCCTGCTTAAGTATGATTACCGCCGGAACGTCCGCCATCTCCTCATAGGCCGTCTCAATCGCTGCCTTGGCTCGCTCGAGTCTGCCCATCTGATAATAAACATACGCCAACAAAAACTCCAGCTCCGACGCCCCGCTCGCCTGATGCCACCTCTCAATATCGCTTATCCTCTTCTCGACCGTGTCCCTGTCAAGAAGTGAAAAACTCGATGCAAATAATGCAAGAGCACTCATTCCCGCATTCTTTTCTCCGCCTGCACCCTCCAATGCCCTCGATATAAATAGCGCGCTGCTCATATACTCACCGGCCCCAAGCAGCGAATGGCTCTTGCCTGCATTAACAACTGCGCTGCTAGGCTCATAAACCGACGCCAGACTATACGCGTCCGCCGCCCGATAGAATTTCCCCTCCTTCAAATACGCCGCTCCAGCATTCATACACTCCTTGAACTTCGACTCGCTGAACGACTGGAAACTCGTATGAGAACCCATTATCGCCTTGGCTCGCGTCCTGTATCCCGCCTTCTGCTCAACCGTCGCACCACCACCCACCAATAGTCCCGAATCCTCCGGTTCAGCCTCAACACCGCCTTGCTGCCCCACAAGCTCATACCGCCCTGGAACATCGCTGCCCTGCAAAATGCTCCCAACACCGCCGGCGCCAGCCCGTTCCTCCACTGCTGCAACACCCCTATCTGCTGTCTTTGGCAGCAAGCCCCCCTCAAAAAGACCGCTTTTCTTGGCTCCCTTCACCTCTACCGCTGGCTTTGGACCTTCCATCCGCAGCCCCCTCTCCTTATACTTCTGCAGAAAACTGCCGAACGTGCTCTCCTGACCCTCCCTGCCTGTCAGAGCAATGTCAGCTTGCTCCAGCATATCTCTCTGCACTTCATCTTCGCCCCTGCCCTGCAAAGACTCATCCCGCCGTGTCAATTCCTCAAGACCGCGAAACTCGGCAGCCTTTTCCACCTCCCTATCATCTAAGAAGCCCTCCTCTTTCCGCATCAGCTCCTTGCCATAATCCATATTCAAAGGTACCCGCTTCAACTGTTGACGAAACTGCTCTATCTCTGCCAAGCCCTCAGGCACCTCTTTTAGAAGCGCCCTGCTCCGTGTATCTCCTGACTTGACTTCATCCATCAAAAGTTTTTCCGCAGCTTTTTCCCTTTCACTCGCTGGCACAACCTCCAACAAATCCTTGTTTCTTGCCAAATCCACAATATCCGGCAGAAGCCTCGTCGTTTCCGTTGGCGGACTAACCGGTGTCAGCCGAAACCTCGCTAAATCCGCTTCCTCACTCTTGTACATCGGATTCCCCGCAAGAAAACTCTCCTCGCCAGACACAGAAGCTGTAGTTGCCCTCTCCATCGTACGGCCCCCAATAATTCGTCCATTCGACGGCCTGTACACTCCCGGCTGCCCCGCACGCGTCGTCACCACCGTCGCCGAACGAGAATAGAAAGGCCTGACCTCCCCCGTATAACCACCGAAGTCCCCCCAGTCCGCTGAATACCGCAAAAAAGAATCAAGAGCAGACGAACCTAACGATGCCTCGAACCTCGTGCGGGAATTGTACGGAATTACTCCACGAAAATGCCTCCCGCCACGCACATTGCCGGTCACAACAAGGTTGCCGCTGTTATCGATAGGGTTGCGACTCTCAACAAGCCCGCTGCGAATACTGCTCGGCGGAACGGTGCTTAAGCCGGCCGGATTGTATAACCGCTGACCAAATCCAGTTGGACCAAGAATAAATATCAGAACAAATATCGCTAAAACTCGTGCCTTCACGGTTTTTACTACCCCCGCCTCATCGGATTGTTCAAAAACCACGCCGTAAGCATCTTCCTGGGCTAATCCGAACTATCGCACTTCAGACTATTGCACCGAACTCTTCTTGGTATCGTCTCGGTTGTACTTCGGCTTTTCAGCCCACCCCAGTTTAGTTGCAAGAGTGTCCCACTGTGTCCGTACAGGGTTATTCACCACCAAAAATTCGCCTTTATGCTTCTCAACCCTGACTACATCTTCAGACGATAGCTTGTAAGAAAGCTGCCCATCGACCGACACAGTGGTCCCTTCATTCACCCGAAGACCTATAACCTCAACCTTGCTCTCGGCGTTGATAACAATCGGCCTGAAACTCAGCGAGTGCGGGCAAATCGGTGTAATCACCACCCCCTCGACCATCCCAGAAACTATCGGACCACCGGCAGAAAGATTATAGGCCGTTGAACCCGTCGGAGTACATATCACCAGCCCATCACTAACACAGCTCGCAAGAGGCTGACCGCCAACGGAAATCTTTAACTCAATTGTCCTGAAAGGCGAACCGGCGGTTATGAAAACATCATTGATTGCCGCTGAGCTGAACTTCTCTTCGCTGCCGGCAAACACCCCGCACTTCAGCATCATCCGCTTCTCAATGACCGCCTCACCTCTCAGTATACGCTCGAAAAACTCCTTCAGTTCCTCAACGCTGAACTCTGCCAAAAAACCTAACTTGCCGAGATTCACACCTATCACTGGCACGTTGCATTCGCTCAATTGTCGCGCTGCCGAGATAATCGTCCCGTCACCCCCGAACACAACAGCAAAATCAGCATCACGCAAAACCTCCGCAGTGCACCGCTCTATCCCAAAGCTTGCTATCGTCTCGACCTTGCCCTTCGAAAACCCGGCAAATTCCTCAATCGCCGTACTCACATCACCCTTTGCCGGGTCCCCAAAAACAACAACCTTTGGCAATTCCGTCCTGTCCATAAAAAACCACCATTACCCGGATTTAGTCTCTGACACCTGACTCCACGCGCAATTGCCTCGAACTCAGCATTTCCTTTGCCGCCCGCACTATGCCATCGGCGCTAACTCCGGCACTAACAAGCTGATGAGCCCGCGAATCGTGACTTATCAATACCCTCGGCATACCAAGTACTCTCACCGCTCGTTCCATCGGCTTCCTGCAACGCGCCGCAATATTCTCTAATACCACAGCTCCAAACCCGCACGCAGCGCTGTGGTCCTCTACGGTGATTATACCTTTATTCTCATCCAGCAGAGAAACGATTCTTTCATCCAGAGGAACAGCAAACCGGGCATTGACAACATCAACCTCGATGCTGTCCTTACTCAACCTCCGGGCCGCCTCAAGAGCATCTCTTAAAACGCTGCCGTAACTTACTATCGCAATGCGAGATGCCTTCGGTCGCTTGACAAACACCGCCTTTCCCAACCTAAAGGGCTTCTTACACGCCGCTCTGTCGAATCTCTTCTTTGGAACAAAGTCCTTCGGATACCTTATCGCAACAGGCATGTCCTCTCCCAAGGCAAACTCCAGAGCCAGCTTCATCTCGTCGGCATTAGCAGGCGCAATCAGCACCATATTCGGCATCATTCGCAAAAACCCTATGTCCATCAGCCCATGATGCGTCGGCCCGTC
>JAUWKC010000073.1 GCA_030607345.1 Planctomycetota bacterium
CCAGCGAAAAGACATATACGAGCGGTACATCCGGCAGCTTCTCGACGAAAAGAAGGCGTACTACTGCTTCGACACCCCCGAGGAACTCCGGCAGATGCGAGAAGAGGCCCAGGCCCGAAAGACAGGCTTCATGTATCCGCGGCCGGAGGTTCCGGCTACCGACGAGGACGCCGACAAGGCGCGGCTCGAAGGCAAAGCCGTAACCGTGCGTTTTGCGATGTCGCAGCAGAGGACCTTCGTAGTTCGGGATGTCATTCGAGGCCAAGTCACGTTTGAGCCGGGCCAGTTCGGGGATTTCATAATACAGAAAAGCGACGGATTTCCCACTTACAATTTCGCATGCGTGGTGGATGACGAGCTTATGGGTGTAACCCACGTTATCCGCGGTCAGGAACACCTGATGAATACGCCCTGCCAGCAGGCGCTTCAGGAGGCGTTTGGCTTTCGAACGCCTTGCTACGTCCATATGTCCGTCACCGTAAGTCAGGGCGGCGGTAAGCTTTCCAAGCGTGAGCGACCGAAAGCCCTGCGAAACATAATCAAATCCGACCCGAACATAAAACTGCAAAAACTTGCCGAGGCCGCCGATATGACCCTTGAGCAACTTAACAGTTTCCTCGCGGGAAAAACGGCGCCCGATATGCCTGCTGTCGACGCGATGGCGAAATCTCTCGGTGTCATCCTGCCGGAGGTCAACGTTGTTGACTTCTTCAACAGCGGTTACCTGCCCGAAGCGCTGGTGAATTTCATCGCCCTTCTGGGTTTCAGTCCGGGCGATGACCGCGAGATTATGCCGATTGAAGAACTGATTAGCTGCTTTGACCTTTCGCGTTTGACAAAATCCAACAGTCTGTTTGACCGGGGCAAACTCGTCGCTTTCAACACCGAGCACATCCGGAGGGTCCCCAAAGAAAAGCTGCTACAGCATTTCAAGGCTTACCTCGAAGCCGTCGAATCACCCGTGCTGCGAGGCGATGATAGAATGCTGGACAGACTTCTGGAGATAAACGCAGGGGCAAGAACGCTGGCCCAAATCGAGAGGAAATGCAGATTTTTGTTCGTGGACAACGACGGGATTGAGTACGACCAGAAGGCCGTTAAAAAGGTGCTGTTGAAGAATGAGGGCCTGGCGATTCTGAAGATTGTGCGGGACAAGCTGGCTGCGATGGAAGAATTTACGGAGCAGAACATCGAGGATATGCTTCGGGGCCTGGCCGAAGAAAGGCAGCTTGGCCTGGGCAAGGTCGCTCAACCTCTGCGAGTGGCCATTTGTGGTAATACCATCAGCCCACCCATCTTTGATTCGGTCAAAATGCTGCGTAAGGAAAATACGCTGGCAAGAATAGACAATGCGCTAAAAAAAATAGCAAGAGATAATTCGATTTAGCAGGGCTCGACAATGGCAACTTCAAGACAAAAGGACCGACTTAAACAGTTGTTCAGAAAACAACTTTTTAAGCAGATTGAATTATTCAACGAAGCTGTTTCAACTGATAGTGGTGATTGGATTGTCAAGGGTTTCATCGATATTGCAAGAAATATATATACAATTTCTGCCGACACCAAAGTCATTTCAAAAATAATAGAACTTCTTCTTTTTGAGTCCAACTACGGCAATTTAAGGAGTTTTTTCCGTTCTGTGCCGTTGAGTATCCTGACTTGACAGTCATGTGAGCGGCACTCTTCGCACAAGCAGACGTTTTTCTTGTAATTAGCGTCGCCGACCAGAATCACGTCCACCTTTTCTTTTTTTAACATATGGTAGTGATAAGCGTCCCGACGCATTGCAGAGGGAAGATGTTTGAATACGGCGAATGACTCGCAATCAGGCAGAATTCTTATGCTTAGCCTTCTTTTCTCTGAAAGAATTGATGAGTGTACATTATGCCAACCCCAATAAGGTAGAATTCGCGACATATCGATAGTAAGTACGCCCGATGCAGGAGTCAACATTTCGTCATACGTTCGTATTTTCTCTTTCATTCTTGCTATTAGTTCGGCGTAGAATGTTTTAGCGTCGTCCATGCCGTTGGGAAGTGAATCTATAACATCCGAAAAAAAGAATGTCTGAACGCGACTGTTTTTGTTGCCCACCCAGCCTCCCATTTGGCCATCAAGAAGTAGTTTGAAAGCCATCCCTTTTAATGACGTTTTTCCTGAGGGTGAAAACTCTTTGACTTTCTCCATTCTAGTGATAGGATTGGAATAAAAGGTGTTGGCTTTGAATTTAAAGATGTCCTTTAATTCGCTAAGGGAAGCCTCGTGGGCTATTATTGTATGCGTCATATAAGTGCCCCATATAGTTGCGTAACAGTCTTGAGTCAACGGGGTGATCGTTACCAGAGGCATTATGCTGGAGGATTCGAGGCCTATTATTGTGTTTCTCATTTCAAGTTTAAGAGGTCAGAAAGTGTTATCTCCAGAGCTCTCGCAATCTTGGCCAAGTTGAATAGAGAAATGTTTCTCGTGCCCCGTTCCACATCTCCAATATATTGGCGACTCAGCCCGGCCAAGTCCGCTAGCGATTCCTGCGTTATACCTCTGGTGGAACGGAGTTCCTTTACGCGGAGACCAAATTTCTTGAGGAGCGTCATATAGTTAAGATATCAAAGGAGTACTATGCGCGTCCACCAACTATAAGTGTCATTTTTAGATATTTCTGGGAGCGGGTTTATTATGTTTCTCCTTGATGACTCTAATGGATATTCTCACAGGTTTGATACTATGATGGAACTGAGAGACTATATTGAGGATAGGCATGCGGAAGAAGGGGGATTCGACTGGATTTGTGAAATCAAAGACAGCGAGGGGCACTGTTATGGGTGCAATTGGAGTTTGGAAATTCAAGCCATTTGAAAGTGTACGACCAAGAGTTTAGTAAATTAGGCAGAAGGCTCATAAGCGCCCCTTAGCTGGTAACGTTGTTAGGGATAGTCTTTGTGATAGGAAAGAGGATCTTTGGGAATGTCGTTGTTGGTGACTGGTTCGATTGGTATTGATACTGTAACAACGCCGTATGGCGTCAGTGAAAACTGTCTGGGCGGTTCGTCGGTGTATTTTAGCATGGCGGCCAGTTTCTTTGGGGCGGTAAGACTGATAGGCGTGGTAGGAGCAGACTGTCCATTTGATTTGGCGGAAGTTTTCGCCGGCAGAGATGTCGATTTGGCAGGCCTGGAGGTGAGACAAAAGAGTAAGACCTTTCGCTGGGAAGGAACATATAAAGAGGATATGGACGAAAGGGTCACCGACCTTCTTGAATTAAATGTGCTGGCTGAGGCGGCGCCGGCAGTTCCCGATGCGTACAAAGACAGCAAATTTGTTTTCCTTGCAAACACCTCGCCGGCCCTTCAGCTTGAGCTTCTCGAACAGATTCAAGGACCTGTTTTCGTTGCGGCCGACACAATGGACTGCTGGATAGAGCGCGAGCCTGATGATTTGAAGCTGCTGCTGAAGAAGATAGACTGCCTTGTAATCAACGATGAGGAGGCTCGGCTGCTGGCGGCCGAATCCAGTCTCATAAAGGCAGCCAAGAAGGTGCTGAAGATGGGCCCGCACGTGGTGGTAATAAAAAAGGGCGAGTCGGGTTCAATAACCCGCGACGCCAATGGCGAAATATTTATTCTTCCTGCCTATCCCGCCCGGCAGGTCAAAGACCCGACCGGCGCCGGCGACAGCTTCGCAGGGGCGTTTATGGGCCACCTTGCATCGGGGGACGTCGCGGGGAAGCCGGGTTTTGAACCGTTGAAAACCGCAATCGCTTACGGTACAGTAGTTGCTTCGTTCACGGTTGAAGATTTTTCGCTTGCGGGTCTCACCTCGATAACCAGAGACGATATCGACGACAGAATTCAGGACCTGCGAAAACTAACGCAGTTTTAACCGGTAATTGCAAAGATGCGAGTATTCATTGCTATAGATATCGACGCACAGGTCAGAAAGGCCTTGGGCGATTTGCAGCAGGAGCTGGCAGGCAGGGCGGGTATCAGAAAAGGCGACGTCAAATGGGTCAAACCCGAGGCGATACACCTGACCTTGAAGTTCCTGGGCGAAATCGAAGATGAAAGCGTCGTCGAGGTGTGCGGCATAACCGAGGGCGTTGCTGCGCGGCACGGCAGCTTCGAGCTTGACGTAGAATCCGTCGGTCATTTCGGCGGCAGAAGCGCCCGCGTCGTGTGGGTAGGAAGTGGAAAAGGCAGCGATGAGCTGCTTGGTCTGCAGCAGGACCTTGACAATAAGCTGGCCGAGGCAGGCTGGCCCAGGGAAAGCAGGAAGTTCACCGTCCATCTGACCTTGTGCAGGATTCGAAACCCAAAGGCAGGAATTGAACTGGCCCAAATCACCGAGGCCTACAAGGACTATAAGCTTGGGAGCATTGTCGCAGATTCAGTCACGGTTTATCAAAGCCAACTAAGGCCGAGCGGTCCTCTCTACACTCCGTTAGGCAGGTATGAACTGCGGAACCAGACATAACAAACACGAGCCCAATGGGAGACAAATAAAATGGCCAAGACCAAAAAAGCTCAGAAGCCCGTGGAAACCGGCAGTGGAGAAAACGCCCTGCAGCGGGTAATTGCACAGATAGAAAAGCAATACGGCCAGGGCGCAATTATGCAGATGGACGAGCACAAATATGCCAGAATCAAGGGCATACCAACCGGGGCGCTTTCCCTGGACATCGCCCTCGGCGGCAGGGGCATTCCCAGAGGAAGAACGACCGAGCTGTTCGGCCCGGAGTCATCCGGCAAAACAACTCTTGCGCTGCACGTTGTGGCAAGTGCGCAGCGGGCCGGCGGCGTCGCAGCCTTTATCGACGCAGAACACGCCCTCGATACGACCTGGGCCAAGAAGCTGGGCGTTGACGTCAGCAGCATGCTGGTCAGCCAGCCGGATACCGGCGAGCAGGCTCTGGATATCACCGAGATGCTGATAAGGTCCAACTCGGTGGACGTTATAGTCATCGACTCGGTCGCAGCCCTGACGCCCGCGGCAGAAATCCGAGGCGACATGGGCGACATACACGTGGGTCTGCAGGCAAGACTGATGAGCCAGGCGATGAGAAAGCTTACCGCAGTCATCGGCAAAAGCAAAACCGCCCTTATTTTCATCAATCAAATCCGAATGAAAATCGGTGTGATGTTCGGCAATCCGGAGACAACGCCCGGCGGAAGGGCCCTGAAGTTCTACACCTCGGTGCGAATCGACGTAAGACGAATAGCTACCCTAAAAGACGACACAGGCGCGATAGGCACCAGGGTCAGGACCAGAGTGGTAAAGAACAAAATTGCACCGCCCTTCCGTGATGCTGAATTCGATATTATGTTCGACAGCGGAATCAGCCGCCAAGGCGACTTGCTTGACCTGGGAGTAGAATGCAATGTAGTGGAAAAGTCCGGCGCCTGGCTTACCTATGGAAAAATCAGGCTCGGCCAGGGCAGAGAAAACGCCAAAAAGTACCTCACCGAGAATAAAGATTTGTGTAAGGAGGTAGAGAACAAAATCCTCGTCGCCAAAGGCCTGACGTCTAAAGCTGATGAACCACGGAACGAAGCGTAACTGAGGAAAACATATAGTGCTCAGCTCAAAACAAATCAGAACCGACTTCATAGAATTTTTCAGGGATAAAGACCACGAGTTCGTACCCAGCTCGCCCATAGTCCCCTGTGACGACGAGACCCTGCTTTTTGCAAATGCTGGAATGAACCAGTTCAAGGACATATTCATCGGGCTTCGCCGGCCGGAATACCGCCGGGTTGTCAACAGTCAGAAGTGTCTGCGGGTCAGCGGCAAACACAACGACCTCGAAGAAGTGGGCAAGGACACTTATCACCACACTTTTTTCGAGATGTTGGGCAACTGGTCGTTCGACGATTACTTCAAGGCCGAGGCGATTCAGTGGGCGTGGGAGCTTCTGACAAAAGTCTGGGCGATTGAAGCGAACCGGTTGTGGGTGACTGTCTTCGCCGGAGATGAGCACGACGGCCTGCCCCGGGACAATGAGGCAGCCGAACTCTGGGCAAAAGTAACTCCAATCCAGGCTAACAGGGTTTTGGCTTTCGGCAGGAAGGATAATTTCTGGGAAATGGGCGAGATGGGTCCGTGCGGACCATGCAGCGAGATACACATCGACCTCGGCCCGGACAGATGTGACAAGAAAAACGTACCCGGTCATAAGTGCGGCGTTAATGCAGGCTGCGGCAGATTCATAGAACTGTGGAACCTGGTTTTCATACAATACAACCGCACCGAAGACGGGAAGCTTAATCCGCTGGGCGCCAAATATGTTGACACCGGCGCCGGGCTGGAAAGGATCGTCGCGGTACTGCAAAACAAAAGCAGCAATTACGATACCGACCTGTTCACGCCAATAACCGAAGCCATAAGCAGGATAGCCGGCCACGAGTATGCATCGAGGCCCAACAACAGGGCGGATATCGCCTTTAGGGTCATATCCGACCATATTCGTTCGCTCACCTTCGCGATAACCGACGGCGGTACGCCATCCAACGAGGGCAGAGGTTATGTGATTCGCCGAATACTCCGCCGGGCGGCACGCTATGGCAGAGAGCTCGGAATGCACGAGCCTTTTATGTATAAGCTCGTACCGGTCGTAGTGCGGTGCCTCGGCGACGCCTTCGGTGAAATAAAGGAAAGAGCAGACTACGTCGCCACGGTTGTCAAATCAGAGGAGGCAAGCTTCGGCAGGACTCTTGACAGGGGTATCGAAATCTTCAGCGACGCAGCAGAACGAGCGGCAGAAACACCGCGCAAAACCATAAGCGGCGAAGATGCCTTTCAGCTATACGACACGTACGGCTTTCCGCTCGATTTGACCGAGCTTATGGGCCGCGAGCGGGGACTGAAAGTCGACACTGCCAAATTCCAGGAGCTTATGGAGCAGCAGCGAGAACGTGCAAGGGCAGCGCAGAAGACCGCTTCGGTATTGGCCAATCTTGGTGACGTGGAGCTGCCGGTAACCGAGGACCTCCACAAGTACAATACCGACAGGTGCGACGGTCGAATCATAGGATACATAGATGAGCAAGGCTTCAAAAACCAGGGGCAGATTCCGGCTGGTGCTGAAGTCGGCGTAGTGCTTGACAAAACTTGTTTCTACGCCGAAGCAGGCGGGCAGGTCGGAGATTGCGGCCGGCTCGAATCGAGTAAGGCGATATTCACCGTCGAAACCACCACAAAAATAGCCGACTGCGTTATTCATAAAGGCACCCTTGTCGAAGGTTCTATGAACGTGGGTGAGCAGGTAAAAGCAATCGTCAGCAAGGACAGGGACGCGGTAAAGAAAAATCACACCGCCACCCATCTGCTTCAATGGGCGCTACAGCAGGTGTTCGGCAAGTCTGTGACACAACAGGGAAGCCTTGTAGGCCCCGACTATCTACGATTCGATTTCACCTGTCCTGCGGCCCCGAGCGACGAACAGTTAGGAAGAGTTGAGCGGCTCGTCGGAGAAAAAATTGCCGAAGATTTGCCGGTGACTTCTGTTGTAATGCCCAGGGCACAGGCCGAAGAACTTGGAGCCATGGCGTTATTCGGAGAAAAATATGGAAACGAGGTCCGCGTTGTGGCTATCGGCGCCGAGAACCAGGTGCTGCTTGAGCATGCCTTTAGTCGTGAGTTCTGCGGCGGCACGCACGTGGAAAAACTCGGTTCAATAGGCGGCTTCAAAATAATAAAGCAGGAGAGCATCTCAGCCG
>JAUWKC010000019.1 GCA_030607345.1 Planctomycetota bacterium
CGCCCGACCATAATCGTGCTGGTTACACCGTGTTTTCTGAGTTTTCTTATCCAGCTTCCGGGCCGAGCAATAGCGACCCTGTGAAACACGTCCACCTGCTCTGCCAGAGCGGGCTCGGCGTTTCCGGCAAGGGCGACACATATCACCTTCAGTCCCGCTTTCCTGGCGCCGGTCGCCACGAGGAACGGCAGCCTCCCCTCGCCCGCAATCAAGCCAAGCACATTTTGGCCAACCATAATCACATTGCTCTGCGGCGGCAGGAATCTGAAAATCCCGTGTTGAAAACAAAATACATAGAAACCCGCCGATGCACTCCTATTCCTTGCCCGGTTCTTCCTCTTCCAACTCAAAAGAGGACAGAATCTGGTTCATCTGATTCTGAAGAGCTCGAAGGTTCTGACGCATCTCCGGCAGGTACTGTATCATACTGTAGGCGCGCTTACCCTGGTTTGCCTCGATAGCAGGGGCTCCGAGCACCACCTTGCCGTCGGGGACACTGTTGATAACCCCGGCCTGAGCGGCGATGGTAACGTTATTTCCGATGCTAATGTGACCGACTATACCGACCTGACCGCCCACTACACAGTGATGCCCGAGCGTAGTGGAGCCGGCGATACCCACCTGGGCAACGAGCAGACAATGTGAACCAATCTTTGTCCCGTGCCCGATGGTAACCAGGTCGCCGAGCTTGCTGCCCTGGCCTATCACGGTATCGCCCAGCGTGCCGCGTTCAATACCGCAGCACGTACCGATTTCCACGTCGTCTTCGATGACTACAATCCCCGTCTGCGGTATCTTATGATGGACCCCCTTGTGGCTGGCATAAGCGAAGCCGTCTTCGCCTATTGTCGAATTAGCGTTTATTATGACGCGGTTTCCGAGCTGGCAGGTGTCGTATATGGTCACATTGGGATAGATTATGCAGTCGTTTCCGATTTGTACGCCCTGACCGACATGGACGCCGGGGTAGATTATGCATCCGTCGCCGATTCTCGCATTGTCGGCGACGACCGCGAAATCGTAGATATTGCAGTCAGCCCCGACCTTGGCGCTGTCGGAAATCGATGCCCTGGAGCTGATTCCAACCTTCTTGTGCTTTCGGTGCCCGTGAAGAAGGACCATAATCTGCATAAAGGCGTAATAGGGGTCCTCAGCGACCAAAAGAGGCGCCGAAGTGTTAGACGTTTCTTTTCCGACGATTACCGCGCTGGCCTTGGTTGTGCGAAGCTGCTTTTCGTATTTGGAATTAGCCAAAAAGCTGATATCTCCCTGCTCGGCGCGGCCAAGTGTGGAGGCGGACTTCACTATAACATTAGGGTCGCCCACGACCCGGCCGCCAATGTAGTCGGCAAGCTCACCAAGTGTTTTTGTCTGCATCAGTAAATACCCTTAAACTTCATTTGCCCGGCGTCGGATTCCTTATCCCCGGGATGCTTAAATATCTGTATTGATTGGCCCGGCTATCCGTAGCCCTTCGTTCGGCGAGTCATTATAGCACAATGCGACCTTTGGTCAACCACCCGGCGCTGCAAAGCAAGATGCGCCGGTAATACTCGTCCGGGGCAGCAGGCCAAGGCTCATATTTCCGGGCCGGGTGCGACGCTTTGGGGCCGTCACGCGGTTAAGGCCTGGACAAGCTCGTTTTGTAACTTTGCGGAGGGCTTTTTGCCAAAATCCGGTGTGGCGTCTCTCAACACCGTCACACAAGGGCCGACGGGACGATATAATACTGAATCGCTCGGCCCAAAAACCGTCGCCGTCCTGATGCCAAGACCCGCGGCCACGTGACTAACGCCGCTGTCGTTTCCCGCAAAGCCGAACGCGCAGCTCAGCAGGCCAAGGACCTGGGGCAGGGACAGTCCCCTGGCGCATCCGGCGGCAGCCTCCATCCTGCTTATATCAGCCTCACCGAATCTTTCAAGCTCGGCAGGACCAAGCAAAAACAGCACTTCAAATCCTTCGGCGGCAAGTCTGCCTGCAACAGCGAGGAAGTTTTCAAGGTGCCAGCATTTTTCGACGCTGCCGCTGCCGGGCTGTATCACAACCAGCTTCTTAACGGCGTCAACCTGCAACTGGCCCATAAGCTCTTTGCCTGTCCTTGTGTCCGACTCGCCTGGTCTTATCAGATTCCCGGTGGGCCCGGCGTGCTTGCCTTCGACCAGGAAACCGCTCTGGGCCACCAATTGCTCTGCGTAGTACTCCATTATATGCCTGGAATAACTCCCCGACGGCTTCATCGCCAGGGTGATTACTTCGGCGCTGTGGCTGCAGTTGGCTGTGAAAATAAGATTTTGCTCGAAGTTACTGTCCGTCTCTGCCAGAAAGCTGACAATCCACGTATAGCCGGCAAAGAAGTTTATGAGAGGGTCTTTATCTTCGAGCTCGAGACTGTCCGGCTTGACAAACAATCGATGCAGCGGTACCGAATCGATGGAGCGAACGCCGTCAACGCAGCTCCTGCCCGGCAAAAAGCTGATGTATTGCATATGTCCCAGCATATCAACGCTGCCCAGCTTGAGCCGGTCCTTCATAAACCGTGCCACCGGCAGGGTCAGTATGCAATCTCCAATCGCGCCGGGCTGGACAATCAAGCCGCACTGGGCCTTCTGCACCACCTCAGCGCTTTTTTCGAGAAGAAGCCTGAAGATGTCATCTTTCGCCTGCATAGAATCTCGAAGCTCCCACAGTCCGGGGCCTTTTGTGATTTCTGACGCCCTATTATTCTACGTATCGCCGACCTTTTCAATCCAGGCCCCGCCGATGACTCGGTTGCCCTGTGCGTCTTGTCGGTAAAATACCGCAAGCTGGCCCGGCGTTATAGCCGAAATCCGCTGCTCGAATTCAACCTCGACCACGTCCTTACTCGGTCGGACCACGGCCGGGCACGCCTTGCTATTATACCGTATTTTCACCAGTGCCCGAAAGGCGTCCTGGGGTTTTTCTGTAAGCCAGTTTGCGCCGCCGGCCCAAAGCTTATTGTGCATAACCTCCTTCTTTGGCCCCAGGGTCACCGTGTTTGTGGCAGCGTCAATCCGGGTGACGTAGTACGGTTCTCCCATGGCGACGCCGAGCCCCCGTCTCTGGCCGACTGTAAAGCGGTGGATGCCGTTGTGCTCACCCAGGACACGTCCGGCGCTGTCGACGATTCTACCGCGTCTGACAAGCTCCGGCCGCCGCTTTTCGACAACCGCTGCGTAATCATCATCCGGTATAAAGCATATCTCCTGCGATTCGGCCTGCTCGTGTGCAGCAAGGCCAAATTCCGCCGCCAGGTCTCGCGTCTGCTGCTTGCGATGGTCCCCAACGGGAAAAATAATATGCGACAGCATATCCCTGTTGACCATCGACAAAGCATAAGACTGCTCTTTGCCCTGGTCGAGCCCCGAATAAAGAGCGGGCCCGTCGTTCGTCTCTACAATTCTTGCGTAATGCCCCGTTGCAAGAAAATCGGCGCCTTTGTCGCGGGCATACTCCCACAACCTGCCGAATTTGATGCGGCGGTTGCATACTACACAGGGGTTGGGCGTGCGTCCTCGGCTGTATTCGGTGCAGAGATAATCCAGTATGTACTCAAATTCACGCCGAAGGTCGAGGACGTGAAGCCTTATACCGAGTTTACGCGCCGCCTCCCGGGCATAGGTCTGTCCGGGCTGGGTGTGCTCGCTGGTTATCATATAAATTGCCGAGCAGTCGCAGCCCTGCTGAAGCAAAACAGCCGCGGCGGTCGAACTGTCTACGCCACCGCTCATTGCCACGAAGACTTTTTTTCCCTTGATATTCATATCCTGTTTTTATTCTAACCGACATCCCCACTCGGCGCGCCGGCCGGCGGGCTAATCCTGCGGGTAGATGATTACGCGGTCGTGGATGATAGTAACCAGGTCTGCTTTTCCATCCGCCGTTACGTCTGCTATCTCCATCTGGCGCGGCTCTACGCCAAACGAACCGCTGCTTTCTCTTTCGGCGCGGTAGCTTTTCTCCTCGAATATTTTGAAGCGCATCGCAGGGGTCGGCTTGTAGTCCGGACCAAGCGCGAGTATTTCAATGTAATGTCGCTTGTATTCGACCATAATAATATCGGCCCGGTCGTCGGAATTAATGTCACCGCCCGAAAGATTGCCGTACGCGCCGTCTCTTATCTGCGTGTCATATATGAAACGCCGCTCAAGAACCTGCAAATCGTCGCCGCCGACCGGTGGTGTTAGAATCGCAAATTTCACGCTGTCAAACAATAGCAGGCTGCTCACCTGCCGGCCCGTGAAACGCCCGAAGAGCATTTTAAGATGGCTTGCCGGATTCCACTTTCCGACATCGACGGATTTCGAGAAACGGTAGGTCATATCGTCCGCGGCCTTTAGTACCTGGAGCTGTCCCTTCTGCCCATCCAGGAGCAGGATTGCGGGCCGATTTCGGCTGATTAGTCCTTCTATATCGAAGGCCCCGACGGCGGAGATTGCATTTTCCGTGCTCCTGGCGTTGTACTGGTCCACCACGCTCCAGGTCTCGCCTCGTGCAAAAACCAGGCTCCTGGCAAAGTTCTTCTGCGCCAGCAGCAGCTCTTTGCCGGCCCGGCCGTCAACGTCCGCAACCGCTGTCGTGCTGAGGCTTGCATCTTTGATGAGACTCGACTGAATTCCCGGTGAGTCAATCACCTCGAACTTTCCACGCTGCACCTGGCGAACGAGTATCGGAGCTTCATATTTGACAAATATCAATACGTCCTCAAGTCCGTCCTGGTCGACGTCAAGCACCTTGATACCGTCCGGGTTGGAAGAGAGCTTTTTAAGCTCCAGAACCGTGGGAGTCGGGCCCCACGCCGCAAGCAATGTTTCGGCGCTGTCGGCGCCTGCATCCGGCTTATAACAGGCAATCCTCAGCGACCTGACGTTATTGGTATCCTTCGAGACGTAAACGCAGTCGATAGTGCCGTCGTGTTCGACGTCCGCCAGCTCCATCGCCAGCGGTTCGCCGGTTATCCTGATTGGGGTCGGGAACGACAGCCTTTCCTGACTTATAAATTTGCTTATCCCGATAATTTTTTCCTTGACGCTCAAGACAGCCAGTTCCGCTTTGCCGTCGTGGTCGATATCCGCGGCTGAGAGGCTTGCGATATCCGCCAGGGCCGGGAAACGTACCGGTTCGGACAATCCCATCTGCGGCACTTGCTTATAAAAGGCCAGTTCAGCCGACTCCGGGGCGCTGACAATGATGTCGCTTTGCCCGTCGCCGTCAAAGTCGCCGACCACAAGGTCGCGGTTGGTATTGTCTTTTTCGAGAGGGAGAGGGTAAAAAAGAATCGGCCAGTCGGCATCTTCGCTCTTATTGTCGGCAAGTGCGTAGCAGACCAGGCGATGGCTGAGTGCATCGACCGCCAGTATTTCATCTCCCTCGATACCATCTATGTTGCAGAGCTTCAACTGAAAAGGTTTCTCGATAAAAAACTGGAGTTCCGGACCCAACTGCCCGCCGGGCAGACCGAACCTGACGTGAACCGGTTTTTCTGTTTCTTTTGTTACAATCATCAGGTCGGCCAGACCGTCACCATTGAGGTCGCCGGCTGTAATGCCCCTTATCGCGGATGTGGTCCTGTACCTGACGGGTTCTGCCAGGGCGCTGTCGGCCTGCTGCAGGATAACATAGACCGATTCGCGGCCGGCCAAGGCCAAGTCGTCACGCCCGTCATTGTTCAGGTCCGCGCACACGAGCGAATCGGGCGTCACGAGTCCGTCCTTAATGTCCATTCGCTTTCTCGTCTGCCAGCTCAGCGACGTTCGCCGGCCCGCCTCGGCCTTGCCGGACTTCTGCAATATAACGTACAATCCTCGCGGCTCACCATAAAACGCCAGGTCCACAAGTCCGTCCGAATTCAGGTCACCGCAGACCAGACAGTGAATCCTTTGCGAAACCGCCACGCTTTCGTTCCTGAAACGACTCGGAGGCAAAAGTAAGTTCACATCGACGTCTTCAGGGTCAATCGCCCCGGGACTCTCAGCCGGCCCAATGCTCTGCTTCTGCAGCAGCAGCTCTATCCTTGCCTTTCGGTTATTGGCAAGAGCTATATCGAGCCGCTTGTCGCCGTTAAAATCAGCAATTCGAAGGTCTTTTATGCCCCTGGCAAACTTGATTATTTCAATCGCCTCGAAGCCGTAATAAGCGGAAATGTCGTTCGGCTCACCTGAATCAGAACGCGGGGCATCCAGTTCTGAGGGTTGTTCTGTAAAGTTTTCGGGTGCAGGCCGTGCCGGTCGTTCGGGAAACACTGTTGCTTTGCAGAACACGGCTGAGGCGCCGAGAATTGTCCCCAACAAGACACCCGTGACAATTGTAACAGACAGCCGCACGACAAAAACCTCCAATCGAGAATCAGGCATTTTGGACCCGGCGTAATCCGTTCTGCGGGGCCTGTGAATCCGGCCTATTTGCTGTTTCGAATATCCAGCGGCTCAACAATATCAGAATTTTCCGGTAATTTCAACAGGCCACAGGCCGGGCCGACAAGATATTTCTTGACAAAGCTCCGATGTCACCCTATCGTTGGGGACTATGTTTGGTGTGCGGATATAGGATTTCGAGGACCTGGAGACCAGATTATGAGCAGAACACGAGCGATATGTAGTCTTTGTGTCATTGCCCTATTAGCCGTTGTTTTGGGAGGATGCAATCCCGCCAAGAACGACCTCATCAAGTTTAACAACTATTTCAAAACCGAGTATTTGGCGGGTCCAGCACTGGAAGAATCCGTTGCCTTTGCCAAGTCAAGGACCGGTATGGTCCTGAGCGACAAAGAGGTCGAGAAGGGCAAGACGGTCAAAAAGGGCAGAAAACCAAAGGCTGAAGACTTGTTGTGGACGATGCAGTTGGGGTGCCTCGAGAGACTAAGGCAGAATCATAAGAAGAGCACGGAGTATTTCGACAAATCGGAAGAGATACTGAACTACTTTGACCAGCAGAACCAACTGGCCGACTCTGTTGCCAAGATCCTTGTCAGTGAGAACGTCGTTGCTTATCTTGGGACGGAGTATGACGGTATAATGGTCAACACGTACAAGGCGCTGAACTTTATGACGCTCGGACGACAGGACCTGGCGCGGGTGGAGTTTAATCGTGCCCTCGACCGGCAAAGACGGGCCATAGAGAAATTCGCCAAAGAAGTGCAGAAGCTTAAAGAACAAATCGAGCAGGAGGAGGAAAAAGAAGAAGCCGTTAAAAAGAACGTTGAAAATCCCGAGATCAAGGAGTTGATAGCCAAGACATATCCCGGTCTGTATGAGTTCAAGGCGTATCCGGATTTCGTCAATCCTTTTGCGACGTATATGGCCGGTGTCTTTTTCAACCTTGACGGCGACCACACAAAGGCGGCTCCGCTGCTGAAAGAATCCTGCGGGATGGTAAGTGACAACGAATATATAGCTCAGGATTTGGCCGCCACCGAGAAAATCCTCAACGGCGCCGGACAACTGAGCAATATGGTTTGGGTAATATTTGAAAACGGACTCGGACCGGTTAAGGAAGAGTTCCGAATCGATATACCGCTGTTTCTGGTCACCAACAAAGTCAGATATGTTGGTATTGCCCTGCCGAAGCTCGTCTCCAGAGCACAGGCCTGTCCGCACCTGTCAGTCAAAGCCGGCGGATACGCTTATACAACTCAGCTCGTCGCCGATGTGGACAGAGTCGTCCAGACGGAATTCAACAAAGACTTCAAAGGCATTTTGGCCAGGGCCATCATATCAGCAACGACCAAAGCAGTAGCTCAGTACGCTTTGCAGGAAGAGGGCAGCGAAGGCTCGATGTTCGCTTCTATCTTTGTCGCCATCTATTCCTTTGCCACAACCACTGCTGACGTAAGGATTTGGACCACGCTGCCAAGGGACTTCCAGGTGGCGAGGTTGTCCATACCTGCCGACAGATGCCTGACGATAGTCCCCCCCGGAGCAGCGTCGTTCGAGGTGAAAATTCCCCCTTGTAAGAACGCGCTGGTCTATGTTAGAATGCCGTTTAGTCAGGCAAGGGCTGTCTGTGACGTGATAACCTATTAGCTCGTTATGAAAAATGTTATGGAGAAACGCTATGAAAGACTTAATCTTAATCCCAGCCGTCCTTGTACTGCTGCTCTGCAGTTGTTACCGAGCCCATGATTCAAGGATACACCTGAGGAGTGAAGTTAGAAGCGACTCGCTCGACGATAACATCGTCACCAGGCCGGTTGTGCATGCGTTCAGCAACCTGCTCGGCGAAGGTATCGTTGTCAACAACGCCCTTTTGACAACAAACAGCGCGGGTATCCGCGAACTGCACATCAGCGGATTTAACCAGTCCTACAAGACCAAGCGTTTCAGATACAGGGTGGAATGGCTCGATGCCAACGGGCTGCTGCTCGATACGAAGACAAGTGTGTGGCTGCCGATGTCGGCGATGGGAAATTCACCCTTCAGTTTCAAGGTCGTCGCGCCGCGACCGGAAGCCGTCAATTTCAGAATGGATACCAGAAAGTGGGAGTAAATTATGAAAGCAGCGATATTACAGTTGACATTGCTCGGTATTTTAGTGACAGGCTGTGCGCCGGGAACCACGAACATCGATGTTATGCACGATGAGGGCAAAGCCGTTATGGCGCTGGACTACAGGGACTTCGACCAGGCTGCAAGCCGATTGGTTCAGTCGATGTTAGGTTCGGGCTCGCTGAGAAAACAAGGCGGCGGCCGATATATCGTCGCCAAGGGCCGAATCGTCAACGACACGATGCAGAGAATCGACACCGACCAGTTGATGTCAAAGATTGAGATAGAGATTTTGCGAAGCGGCCAGGCGGTTATGACAGCGGCCGTCGGCTCCGGCACCGACAAGCTCATTCACGAAGGGCGAGACCTGAGAGATTCCGAAGAATTCGACCAAAGCACCATAGCAGAGCGAGGCACGCTCCAGGCCCCCGATTTCAGCATCAAGGGAAAAATCTTTCAGAGAAATATCCGCTATGACAGAAGCCGCCAGCAGGTCGAGTATTATTTCCAACTGAAGCTGTCCGATATGACGACGGGCCTGACCTATTGGCAGGACGAGGTAATTGTCGGAAAAAGGGGCAGCAGTAAGTCTGTTCCCTGGTAAAAAAACTTAAGCATTCGCTTTTTCGAAGGGGCAAGAAATGAAAAGGGTCCTGACCATACTAATTTTCTGCCTGGTGACGGGTTCGCTTGTATTTGCCGAAAGTATCGCAGGCGGCGGCATCTTGCGCCGCGACACAAATAACGTTGTTATCCGCCAAGTCGTGGGGCGGGGAGCCGACAGAGACCAGGCCATAAAGAACGCTCTCTATAACGCCGTTGCCCAGGTCAGAGGCGTCAAAGTTGATTCGGGAGAGTACGAATTCGTATTCCGCGGCGCCGGCGGCGGGGTCACTGCCCAACAGCCCAGCGGCACACGTCTTGAGTTTGGCTCGGTAGATGTAGCGACAAAGGGCACGGCCTATACCAGCGAAATCGCCGGCCTCGTAAAAAGCTACGACATTCTCGAGGAAAGGCAAGTCGACGAAAAAACCTACGAGGTCAAAGCTAAGGTCGCCGTGTACGACTATGGCGCCCGGGGCGATACTCAAAGAATCAAAATAGCCTTAATGCCCGTCAAGACGCTCAAAGGGAGCTACCCTTTCCTGAGTCAAGCGGTTCCTGCCGACGACCTGTCTGCATTGTTCGGCCAGCGTCTTGCGGTGGGACTGACGCAAACAAACAAATTCGCCGTGCTGGACAGAGAAAGCATCGGCGACTTTCTCAAGGAAAAGAAGATGCTCGTCTCGCTGGACGCCCCCCTGGGCCAACAGGCGAAAATCGCCGAGACTCTGGGCGCCGATTACCTCCTCGTGGGAACCATATCGGAAGCTAAAATTGAGAAAATCGAGAGACACCTGGCCGTATCCGACTACACGACCCGCGAATTCAAAGCCAGATTTTCATTTAATTATCGCCTGGTCGACAGCTCGACAAAGCAGATTGTTCTTGCTTCGGTGGCCCGGAAGTACCTGGAGAACCAGCAAGTCAGAGAACTCGCCGACGAGCAGAACCCGGCTGAATGGGACGCCGCTCAGCTCCGCGACGCCTTCATTTCTGTTGTCGCAAACGACGTTATCGAGGCTATTATTGACCGCGTCTACCCCATCAAGGTCGTCGCCATACAGCAAAGTGGCCAGGTAGTCCTCAATCAGGGAGGTGACAGAATCAAGCAGGGAATGCTCCTCGCCGTCTTCACGCAGGGCCGGGAGCTGTTCGACCCGGATACCAAAGAGTCGCTCGGCACGGTGGAGCAGCGTATCGCCACACTCCAGATTCAAAAAGTCGCACACACAGTCTCTTTTGCTGCGGTAATCAATGGCGATGCGTCTAAGATATCAAAGGGCCTGGTGTGCCGCGTCGTAAAGGTTCCTAAGGCTTATAAGGGCGGCAAGAGACCCGATATCATCAAGACTCCCAGCGGCGGCGTGAAACTGCCGTTCGATAAATAGTAGTTCGTTGGGCAGCTTGATTGTCGCCGGGGCAGGCGGTTCCAAAAAGCCCTTTGCGGCGGCGGCTGGTATAACTTAGTGAAGCTGCCTTTCGATGGCCTTGACCAGATTCGGGTCGATTTGCACGCCGAGCTGCTCGGCTGTCTTCGCGTGCTTCAGCGCCAAATCATATTTCTTCAGGTTGTAGTAACTGTAGGCCAGGCCGTTATGAGCATCGCCAAGCTCCGGTTCCAGGGCAACGGCCTTTTCGTAAAGCCTCACGGCCCCTTCATAGTCACCCTTGTTGGAATAAGCCGTGCCAAAATTATACAGAATCATCGTGTCATTGGGTTTTATCGCGACAGCCCGCTCGTACTGCTCGATGGCCGCGTCATACTGCTTCTTCGCCACGTAAGCATTGCCCAGGTTGACCAGGGCCCCGACCATGTCGCCATTGATGGCCAGGGCGTTCGTATATGCTTCAATTTCGTCATCGAGCAGACCGAGCTTGTTATAGCACAAGCCCAGGCCGTGATATGCC
>JAUWKC010000143.1 GCA_030607345.1 Planctomycetota bacterium
CTTCGGCACCGAGCGGCAGCAGTGTCCGTGTTTATCGCGGCAGGGCGCCGAAGAGCATTTCCAGCGCCAAAGCTCCGTCGGTATCGGTATCGGCGCCCAGCAGCAAGCGTGTGAGCGTGAACAAGGCCTCGCGTATAGGCGGCGTGATAGGGCAGAGTCGAGCCGGCGCAGATGCCGGTAGAAGCAGCATTAGCGCGGCTAAGGTATCGCGTATCGGCACCACAATCGGCGGCACAAGCCGAGTTGCTGCCGGGGCGAGGGAAAGCGGCAGCCAGATGAGAACCCCGCGCGCCGGTCAAGGTGCAGGCAATGCAGGGAGCGGGATTTCAGGGAATTCTCGAGGCACTGCAAATGCCGCCGGCAGCGTCGCCAGAGCGGGGCGGTCGCGATTGGGAAGGGTCGTCATTATTGGCGGCAAGGGCGAGTCGAGCGGTACGGGCCAGGCAAATGCGGCCAAGGTAGCGGTCAAAAAGACGGCCAAGGCAGGCAGCAGCCGAGTTATCAGGGATTCCGGGGCAATTGTCCGGGAGTCGAAAACAGGCGTGGCGGTTCACAAAGGTGAAAAGACCAGAAAGCAGTCAGCTATAAGACTGAGCTACGGGGCGGGTTTGCGCAGAGACGCCGGCGTTAAGTCACCTGTAATTAGAAAGGGAGGGTCTGTGGTAACAGCCGGCGGAAAGAGCGGGCATCTGCGAGCAGAAAGCAGAAAGAGTTTTGAAGCAGGCAGAGCGGGTTTTCACGAGCGAAGAAGACTTATTTCCGGTCGTCTTGAGCAGCGCCGGCAAAGCCGACGTTCTTCTCGGCCGGCATACCGTGAGCGAACTGAGATTGTCAGGAACGCCCGGCGGCACGAGCATGTATACGTTGACCAGCATAACAGGGTCCGCCGGAGAATTGTGCGGTCCGGTCATCGCTGCCTTGTTCGCTACAGGTGGGGGGGTAACTGGGCGTTTCGTTGGGTGTACCCTTATTATCACCGCAGGTACGTGTTTGTGAGTCTGGGCGGGTATTGGCCGGTTCGCTACAGGTATATGCGGTACTACTGGTACGGCTGTCATCCTTATGACTGGTATGGTTACTACCCCGTTGCTCGCGAGGTGGCAGGCGACACCTATAACTATTATACGTACAACTACTACGGCGCCGCTGGCGACAGCTCGGCAGTACACGGCCCGACGGAATATGGTCTCAGGCCTGTTGACCACACTACTTTTGCAGATGTCCGCGCCAGGCTCGAAGCTGAGGGGCAGGAGCCTTATGAGGCGACCGTGGCGGACCGGTACTTTGAAGGAGCGGTCGAGTTTTTCGAGGCCGGCGACTATGCGCGTGCTGCGGAGTATCTGGCTGAGGCGATGAAACTTGCGCCGGAAGATATGGTACTTGTTTATGCGTACTCTCAGGCGCTTTTTGCTGCCGAGAGGTATACCGAGGCGGCTGAAGCACTTCGCGGCGCGCTGGCGGAGGTTTCTGTCGAGGAGGAAGGCGTGTTTTATCCTCGCGGGCTTTACACGGATGAAGATATTCTGCTTAAGCAGATTGACAAGCTGGCCGGCAAGACGGAGCTGTACAGTTTTGATGCCGACCTGCATCTGCTGCTTGGGTATCAGTTGCTTGGTATTGGCGAGCTGGACCAGGCGGTCGAGCCGCTGCGGTTTGCGGCTCTGGATATGGAGAATGCGCCCTCGGCGACGGTGCTGCTGAGCTTATTAGAGAAACTCAGGATTCAGAAAACCGACAATGATAAACAATGAGTGTCTCGGAGGGCCAGGCAATGAAGACGGTAGAGCGCACGATGTTGATATCAGCGGTGGTTTTGGCGGTGCTGCCGGCAGCCGGGGGGCGGGCCGGCGACTGGCAGGAATTTGCGGTTTACCCCATCGACGAGAACCAGCAGCAGCCTGATATCGATGGAACTATTGTCGTCTGGCAGCAATTGGTCGAGGGCGACTTTGATATTTATGGCGCCGATATTAATGACCCTTTTAATCCTCAGCCCTTTGTAATCAGCGAGTACGTTGACGACCAGACATCGCCTTGTGTTTTCCGCGACGTCGTGGTCTACCAGGACTACGTCGAGACGGACTGGGATATCTGGGCGGCAGATATTAGCGACCGGACAGACCCACAGCTTTTTGTTGTTTCCGACTATTCAGGTGTAAACGAACAGGCCCCGGCGATTAGCGGCAATATCGTCGCCTGGCAGCACGATTACTTCGGCGACTGGGACATTTCGGGCGCCGATATAACGGACCCTTGTTACCCTGCTGAGTTTTTCATAGCCGCGTACGACCACAATCAATGCAGGCCGGCGGTTTGCAGAGACGCGGTTGTGTGGCAGGACGACTATTTCGGTGACCGGGACGTTTTTGCCGCTGATATCTGGCTTAGAAACAGTCCCGCTGAGTATGGTGTTTCCCTTGTGGCGTATGACCAGCAGAATACCGATGTTTCGGGCAGCACGGTGGTGTGGGAGGATGATTTCTTCGGCGACTGGGACATATATGCCGCCGACATCAGCGAACCATCGAACCCTGTTGAGCTTCCAATCGCCGCAGATACTTCCTGTGCGATTGAACCGGATGTGGACGGCAATATCGTGGTGTGGCAGGACGACCGCAACGGGCACTGGGATATATACGCCTACAACCTGACGACACGGCAGGAGTTTCGAGTGACGGACAACGAGTACGACCAGACGCACCCGGCGATAAGCGGCAACGTTGTTGTGTGGCAGGATAGCCGCACAGGGTACTGGAACATATATGCTGCGATACTTGAGGGCCTGGAGGCTGCCTGGTGTGTTTCGGCGCCGGCGGGCGATGCCAACGGTGACTGCAGGGTGGACTTTACGGATTTTGCGATAATGGCCGGGAGCTGGCTCGATTGCAACCTCGAACCGCAGCAGCCGTGCCGGTGAATTAATAAGAAACCAAGGATTTGAAGGAGACGCAAAATGGCTAAAGATGCAAAGACAATTCTGATAGTGGTTGGCGTAAGCCTGGGGCTGGTAATTATCGCAGGCTGTCAAAGCGACGCCCAGCGTGGCTCGGCCTTCGGTGCATTGCTTGGCGCCGGTGTCGGCCAGTTGGCAGGCGGCGATACAGAAGCCACGCTTATCGGTGCTGCTGTGGGCGGCACGGCGGGCTATATGCTCGGCAACGAGAGCGACCGTGCAAAGACTCGCACTGAGATGGCCTGTATGCGGCAGGATATGAACACGGTGGTGGTTAACATGACGAACCGCAACGGCTCTATCAGCCAGGTGCATCTTAGAAGGTATGGTGTGGGGTATCTGGGCACAAGGGGTGAGTATTACCCGACCATGCCGACTGAAGAGCAGTTACGGATGGTTTACGGCTTTTAGCGGCACGGCCTGTAGGGATTGTGACAGATTTGACTGGCCGGTTTGTCCGCCGGGCGGTTTTTTAAGGCACAATCTTGAATGGTCAGCGATTTTGCGGTAGAATCATTGTTACCAGCCCGGCATTCGGTGCCTTTAATGGATGCAAGGTACAGGCATTGCGTTCCATAAATGGGGCTGGCATTGGTGACAGAAGCAAAAGCAAGAGGCTTGCTGTGGACAGACGGTTGCGAAAAGCCCTGAAAGGCCTTATGGACGCGGACCTGGAGGTTCGTCACCGGGCGATGGAGTCCTTTGTGCGGGCGACATTCGAGCGATTTATGAGGTGTCTTTATCGATACTTGGGCAATGAGGTGGAATGTGAAGACGTGCTTGAGAATGTTTATGCGGATATATGGGAGAAGCCGGCTCATTTGCGCGATGTCGACAATGAAAAGGGACTGCTGCGGACGGTATATATGTACTATATGCGCAAGCGGCTGCGGCAGGTATACCGAAGGCTGAACCGGAATCTGCATTTGTCACAGGAGAGCCTGGCAAGACTGGTTGCACCACAGATGGGTGTGCCGGAGGCGGCAGCCGAAGATGAGCAGAAGGAGATGCTTTACAGGATGTTGGGCAGACTCAAGGCCCGAGAGCGAAGGGCGATTGAATTATGGATGCAGGGAATGTCAATCAGGACTATCGCCAACGAGCTCAGGACCACGGTTGGGGCTGTTAAGATGCTTAAATTTCGTACGATATTGAAACTGAAAGAACAGGCTGGGACGATGAATATTGAGGTTGATTAGTTTTGTGTGTTTTCGGGAGCTCGTCCGCAATCGGGCACGACGAGCACTCGTAACGGGAGTAATAAGCTATGAATGAGATGAACCGAACAATTCAAGGACTGCTGGTCGATTACGCCGATTCGCTGCGCGATGGCTCGATACCCACGTTTCTAAAGTCGCTTACGCACGAGGAAGGCCGGGCGATGGCTTCCTCCGAGCACTTCTGGGACGCCGCAGACGTCGTTCGTATTCTTAACGGCGTCGGTTTCGCAGACAAGGTGGTAATGCCTAACGTGGGCCTGTTCATATCCCGGGTCAATGCGGAGATTGCATCTCGACGGAAAAAGGCCAGGGGGCCGGCGGGTACCGGGCGAAATAGCAGCACAAAGTCTGTGGAGCAGACCAAAGAGACTGAGAAGCCGATATGATACTGGACTGCTACCAGTGTTCGTCCTGCTATTTTGAGGACAGGGAGCCTTCCACAAGGATAGACCCCGCCACAATTTCCCCGGCACAGCCAAAGAGGGTCTTCAGAAACGTTCTGTTGGTCTTTGTCTGCATCGAGATGTACGACAGCAGGGAGGAGCTGCTGGAAGCTGTAGATGAGTTTGCGGCGCTTTCGGATATGTTAGGCAAGAGGCCGATTGTCCTGTGCCCGAATGTGCATCTTTCTATTGACAAGGCACCGGAGAAGCAGGCGACTTGGCTGGTCGACGAGCTGGAGAAGATGCTCGTCGGCAAAGGCTTCGACGTGCAGTGCTTATCTTTCGGCTATCACAAACAATACGGGATGGAATGCAACGGGAACGTCGGCAGTATTGTGGGCAGGAGGTTTTACGGCTCTGAGGAGAAGCAATTCCTGCGACTTTTGACTCGGTTGGGCGTCTGCCCGCCGGAATCTCAGCCGAAGGATTTGCCGGCCTGGGCACGTACTTTGACCGAGCGGAGGCTCAAAGTCTTGGGCAGCAGAAGGGAGACGTACAACGCCGCCGAGAAGATGCTTCAGGAGCAGCTTGATGCGACAGGTCACAGCGAGCTTTGGACGTGCATGTTGTTTGAGGGCGAAAGAAAGCCTTTTGGCGACTATTTGGGCAGTTTACACGAGGTTATA
>JAUWKC010000171.1 GCA_030607345.1 Planctomycetota bacterium
ACAGAAGGCCCTTTGGCACTTTGCAAAAGGCGGCAAAGAGAACGAGTTTTGCGAGCTGCTTATTGACATATACAGGTTTCTCAAGCCGGCGCTGACTATAATCGATGCGGTGACTGTTATGGACGGCCCAGGCCCGATTCGCGGCCGAACCAGGCCCCTCGGCTGGCTAATCAGTGGAGTCGACCCGATTGCCTGCGAGTTCGTCTGCTGCAGATTAGTCAATATCAATCCCGCAGACCTGCCGATTTTACGCACAGCAAAACAGATTGGCTTGGGCTGCTCGGAACAAAACAATATCAGGCTGCTGGGCGATGATTTGCCGACGGAGACGTGCACGGACTTCGAGATTCCGATGCTTATCCCGATAAGATTCTCATTTCTCCGCGTTTGTAAGAGCCTCTGCAAGCAAGTATTATTACTGGGCAAGGCCGTCGTTAAAAGGATGAGGTCTTGAATTGAGCTGCAAGGCCCCTGCAGCCGTGTCGCGTCCGGTTGACTAATCAAGGCTGTTTAACTAATATCAGCTTTATGGAGACACAGACCCGGCCAGTAAATATTCTCGGCATTGAGAGTAGCTGTGACGAAACGGCCGCCGCCGTTGTTGCCGACGGTCGAACGGTAAAATCTTCGGTCATAGCTTCGCAAGCCGAACTGCATAAAAAATATGGAGGCGTTGTGCCGGAGATTGCGTCCCGGGCGCATATCGAAAAGATATACCCGGTAATCGCCGAGGCAATGGCCCGCGCCGGCGTGGTCGCCGCCGATATTGACGCTGTTGCCGTTGCCAATCAGCCCGGTCTCACCATCGCCCTGATTGTTGGCGTCACCGCGGCCAAAGCTCTCAGCTTCGTGTGGGAAAAACCGCTTATTGCTATCAACCACCTGCACGCGCATCTGCAGTCGGCGATGTTAGCTGCCGAAACCCTGGAGCTGCCGGCCGTGGCTTTGATTGTCTCCGGCGGTCACACCTGTCTCTATGATTGCGAGTCACCGCTGGAGTTGAAGCTGTTAGGTTCGACAATTGACGATGCGGCCGGCGAGGCATTCGATAAGGTGGCGACGATTTTGAAGCTGCCGTATCCCGGCGGGCCGAGCATCGAAAAGGCGGCCAAGTACGGCGACCCGAAGGCAGTCGACTTTCCCCGCTCAATGCTGGGCGCCTCGTCGCTTGACTTTTCATTCAGCGGTATCAAGACTGCGGTGCTGTACTATTGTCGCGGCCAGGATATGAAAGGCCCCAGCAACGTCGATTCGATGAGCAAGCAGGAAATTGCCGACATAGCGGCGTCGTTTCAGGCGGCGGTGATTGACGTGCTTGTGAAAAAAACGCAGCGAGCCGCGAAAAAAACCGGCGCCAGGACCGTTCTGCTTGGCGGCGGCGTGGCGGCGAATAACGAGCTGAGATGCGCCCTCCAGCAGATGTGTGATTCATCGAAGCCGCCGCGAAAATTGCTCAGCGCGCCAAAACAATATTGCACCGACAACGCGGTTATGGTAGCCTCTTTGGCGTATCACAAATTCAAGGCCGGGCTGTTCGCGGATTTGACCCTTGAGCCAAAGTCCCGGGGGCAATAATGTGCCAACAGAGATTCATCTTTCGACCAGCTAAGGCAAGCGAGAACTCCAAGGGAGGTGAAAAATCCAGGCTGAGCGACTAAAAGAACCGCTGGGGGAGGTCGTAGAGAAAATACCAGGGCTAAAACCAAGGCCGGTCGACGGGCACAAAGGCACGTTCGGCAAGGTCTGCATCGTGGCTGGCAGTGTCGGGATGAGCGGTGCGGCCGCCCTTGCGGGCAGAGCTGCGCTGAGGGCCGGTGCGGGCCTTGTTCGGGTAGCCACAGCCAAAAGCGTACTGCCGATAGTCGCCTCCTTTGAGCCTTGTTACACTACCATACCGCTGCACGAGGACACCGCCGGCCGAATATCGGGGCGAGCGAACAACGCTATTCTTGATGCCGTCGCTGACAATGATGCATTGGCCTTCGGACCGGGCGTCGGTCAGAGTGGCGACCTGCGCACGATTGTGCAGACGCTGCTCGAGCAGGAGGGGCCTGCTGTTGTAGTCGACGGTGACGGACTGAACAATCTGGCCAAGGTCAAAGAGTGGCCGAAACGACTAAAAGCAAAGGCGGTTTTGACGCCGCATCCTGGAGAAATGAAAAGGTTATGGTCGGGCCTCTTCAGAGAAAGATTACCCGAGAAGCGAGAACAGCAAGCCGTGGAAATGGCGGCACATAGCGGCGCCATTGTTGTTTTGAAGGGAGCCGGAACGGTTGTCACGGATGGCCGGAAGGTCTATATCAATAAAACCGGCAATCCGGGAATGGCGACAGCAGGCTCAGGCGATGTGCTGACCGGCGTCATAACAGCCCTGCTTGGGCAAGGCCTGGACCGCTTCGACGCCGCTGTTCTGGGTGTGTATATTCACGGCCTGGCTGGCGATATTGCCGCCGACCAACTGGGACAGGTGAGCCTGATGGCCACAGACATCATTGACTACCTGCCCAGAGCTATTGTCGTAGCTCGTGATTCGTGATTCGGAACACGAGATACGAAATGGCAGTCAGCCCCGAGAAGTCCCATATTATTTCTCTTAGCTGCCCATTCAGACAGGGGGGGTGTTTTTTCTTCCGAACGGCAGATTTTTGCCGGGTTTTTGTTTGGGTTTTTGCTATTGCGTTACCGATAGAAGCATTTGTTGACATATCGCCAAGTGCATAAGATTGTGTGGAATTTTCGGCAGGTTTAAGGATTGGAAAATGGACGTTGGACAAAAACAGCCGATTGAGCCGGTATGTAAATTCGGGCCCGGAGGTGATTTTATCTCGGTCTGGCCAACAGACACAAAGGCTGCCGGACCGGCTGATGCCTGGGCAAGTTCGGATTCTCAAGGCAGTATCGGGCTTTCAGGCCAGACGCTGTTATTTACCGACGTTCAGGTAAGCGGCTCACGAGCCAGGCATAGGCCGAAGCACCACATTCAGGCATATCGCAGAACTGCGACGAAAAAACCTGCCGAAGGCTCGCCGCCGCAGGGCACGCTGTTTGAAACCAACTCCAGAAGCGCAAGAACCGCTTAACCTTACTTATCAACGACGAAGCGGCCGACCCCACCAGTTTACACCACATGAGTCAATCCTGGCACATACGCAATAGAGGCATTTTAGTTTGCCCGAAAAGGCAAGGCAGGCTACAATTTAGCCGGAAAGACTAAGGCAGACTCAAATAAGTATGTTCAAGAGACGAAAAACGAAAACCGTCAGAATCGGACCGGTAAGATTAGGCTCACGTTATCCGGTCGTCATCCAGTCTATGACCAAGGTCCCGACGGTCGAGACGAACCGCTGCGCCAAACAGATAAGAGAGCTTGTAAGAGCGGGCTGTCAACTGGTCAGGGTAGCGGTTCCTACACGTGCTGATACGGCTGCTTTTGCGGAGCTTGTCGAGAGGGCGCCCGTTGGATTAATCGCCGACGTGCACTTTAGTCCGCAGCGAGCCATTGAGGCTATCGAGGCCGGAGCCGCCAAGGTCAGGCTTAACCCCGGCAACATCAAGGACCGCAGAGCTCTTCTGCGAATAATAGATGCAGCCAGGGCCCAAAGCTGCGCCGTGCGAATAGGCGTCAATGAGGCAAGCATCCGAGACCTTCGCAAGCAGGACGTTCCGCCGTCGAAACGAGTAAACTTAATGCTCAGAGAAATGCGAAAGTATGTCCGGCTTTTTCAGAGCCGCAATTTCGACCAGCTCGTGCTCAGTGCAAAAAGCAGCAGCAGTTTGAGAACCATCCAGGTCAATCGTAGAATGGCTGGTCTCTTCGATTATCCGATTCATCTGGGCCTGACACATGCCGGTCTGCCAGAGGACGCCCAGATACCCTCTGCGGTCTCGCTGGGTACCCTGTTAGCCGAAGGTATTGGTGATACAATCAGGATAAGCACCGCAGGCAACCCCGTCGGGGAGGTCGAAGTCGCAAAGAAGATTCTGGCTGCTCTGGGTTTGTCTGAACGTTCCGGGCCTGAGCTTATAGTCTGCCCAGGCTGCGGACGCGCACAAATCGATATAACTAAACTTGCTCGGCGGGTCAAGAAAGCCCTCCGATGCCTCGATAGCTCCTTGCGCGTGGCAGTGATGGGCTGTATAGTCAATGGTCCGGGAGAAGCCGCGGACGCCGACCTGGCCATCTGCGCGGCAAAGAACGCCGCCTATATCTACCGCAACGGCAAGAGAATCTCAAGAGTGCCCGAAAACAAAATCATACCTGAAGTATTGAAACTGCTAAAAGCCCTCTAATCAGAACACTTATGGAGGTAACGCACATATCCGCTGAGACATTCAAAGCCGTAATGCGAAGATTCTGCATCGTTGTGCTCTTCAGCATTGCCTTTGCCTATGTCGAAGCGGCGGTCGTTGTGTATCTGCGAGTCATCTTCTATCCGGAAGGATTTAGTTTCCCCCTGACAAGCTTCGGTATCGGACCGCTGTGGAAACGGCTTTTGTTAACTGAACTCGGCCGTGAGGCCGCCACGCTGGTTTTAATACTAACGGGCTCCTGGCTGATAGGCCGAGACCGCACGCAGA
>JAUWKC010000076.1 GCA_030607345.1 Planctomycetota bacterium
TGCTGGAGGACGCGATCCGCAAACGATATGCGGAGGTTCCGCCGCGCGCAAAGGCCAGGCTGTACTCGCACTGGTCGTATACCGAAGGGGTGTGGGCTGAGGAGCTTTTGAGGGCCAATAAGCTGGCCGAGGAAGCGGCGGTTCTGGCTGAAAGCATCTGCTGCATGGGCAGGCTCGCAGGACTGCCGGTGGACAAAGCCGACGCGCTCAAGAGCATCTGGCAGACCATTCTGAAATATCAGCACCATGATGTTCACTGGATTGAGGTGACCGACCTGCGTAGAAAGGCCGTAAATCACCTGGCCGAGGCAGTAGATAAGAGTCATAACATAGCGGCCGAAGTTGCCGGGCAATTGGTCGCCGAGAACCGGCAGTACACGGCCTTGTTCAATGGTTATCCGCAGAAGAGAAGATGTCTTGTAGAGCTTGCCGGCAGCCGGGCCTTTGCGAGTAAACCGGCGCTGCAGAAATTCGATGACAGGTTCTTTGGCTTCGTGAATCTTCCGGCCGGGGGCTTTAAGAGCTTCAGGGTCTCGGCAGAAGCGCACAGCAAATCGAAAAAGACGGCGATGCCTGAAAGGATTAAGACAAAGCATTACGGCATCGAGTTTTCGCAGGACGGACTTATCCGGCAGATAAGCGTCGGCAATAGGAATCTTCTCAAGACCGATGAGTTTCTCGGCGGGCAGATGAAGGCGCTTATATCGGATAAGTGGGTCGACAACCGTTCGGCTGATTGCAGGTTCTTCTCGGGTGACGTCGGCTATGTTCTCGAAAGGTCTGTGAGCCTCGGCGGCATACCCATCAGAGAAAGATATTTCTTCTTCAGGAACGAGCCGCTGATAAAAGTAGAAGTCGAGTTCGATTTCAACGGCAATGAGGTCGGCTACTTCTGGTTCGACGACACCAAGATTAACATATACTATCCCACGGTGGGGGGCGAAATTTATCACGATATTCCCTTCGGATACGTGCAGGCAAGACAGCTTCGGCCGCTCTTTGTCCCGAACTGGCTCTACTGCGGCGGACTGGCCTATGTCAACCGCGGGACGGTAAAGCACTGGGTAAAAGACGGCGTGATAGCCAATGTCATCGCCTGGGGAGGCAACAGGTTCAACAACCGAACCCACTGGGGCTGGACGGACAGGACTCAATACGACATCCGGCTTTACGGCAAACAGAAGATTGAGTACTTTCTGATTCCGTGCGGCAAATTCGACGCCAATGAAATAGTGCGGCAGGTGGACGCATTAACGTGGCCGGTCCTTGTGGCGAGCGGCAAAGGCGAAAAGTCTTTGTACCGGCTCGACGGTAAGGATTTGGCTACAACCTCGGTATTTCAAAAAGACGACGAGGTCTGGGCCAGGGGTTATAAGCTGCCTTGCGAAGCTAAGTCCGAGTATCGCAACTGGCAGATATTCAACAAACGTCTGAAAAAAATTGAGTAGGCGGGCGCCGATTGATAGGGCAATATTCGATATAGAGGCGACGTTGTGCAAAGGGTAATCTTTGTCATCTTTTTGGCGGCGGCATGGTCGTGGTCCGGTCTCGCCGCCGCCGAGCACGATGACGACCTGGCGGCTTGGTGGAGATTCGACCAGCAACAGGGCACAGTTGCCATAGACAGCGCCGGCGGCGTTAGTGATTCAATACAGGGTAATTTCGGTTACGCTGACGGTGTGACAGGCAAGGCCCTTCGGCTCGACGGCTATACGACCGGTGTCGTCCGCAAGGCCAAAGACGCGCCGAGCCTTAGCGAAGCCTTTACCATCGAGGCGTGGGTAGCCTTGCAGACTCTGCCCTGGAACTGGACGGCAATAGTGGACCAGCAGCAAATCGTGCTTCCCAAAAAGCAGCAGCAATCGCCGGGCGAAATCACCGACGAGCAGTTGATGCCCGGACTTTTCGGTGTGCGGTTTAAGGGTCCCGACCTGACAAGGCCGGACGAAGAAGATACGCTCAAGCAGACAGATAACAACTGGTCCGATGGCGACAACAACTGGTCGGCACAATGGCATGGTTATATTGAAGCGCCTTTTACCGGGACGGTGTCGTTCCACGCCGAGGCGGACGATGGGCTGCGGTTCAAAATCGCCGATAAGCTCGTAATTGACGGCTGGGGCAAGGATAAGAGTCGTTCCGGTGAGATAACAATGGTTAAAGGAAAAAAGTATCCGGTGGTTCTGACGTACTATCAGGATGGTGGTGAGAGTATTCTTCGCCTCTACTATGTCTGGGGCAATCGCGGCAGCAGGCTGATTCCTCCTTTTGTTTTATGGCACAGCCGGCGGCAGGCCGAATTAGTCAAACAACAGATAGAGGGCCCAGTTGAACCGAAGGAAGGAAAAACGCATATGTTTTTCGGCCTTGATGCTGCCGGACGCCTTGCGATGAAAGTGAATCTTTCGGGCCAGTTGTACGAATGTGTCACCAAGGAAAAACTTGCGCTTCTGAAGTGGTCGCACGTCGCCGCCACATTCGAGCAGGATAAAGCGCTTTGCCTGTACATCGACGGCAAAGAGGTCGCACGGCATCTCAAGATTAGCGGCCAGTTCGCAAGCAAGGGGCTGTTGGATTTGCTAATCGGCAAGAGTCATCAGAAGCTGTCGCCGGAGGGCACGGAACGCAGCCCGAGCCGACGCCTTGGTTCGAATATGGTCCTTGACGGGCTTCTTGACGAGGTCAAAATTTACAAGCGGGCACTGTCGGCCGATGAGATTGCGGCGGCTTTCGCATCAGCCAGGCCAAAGACCGAACAGCCGTTGAATTATCGTGTTATGCCTTCCGGGCCAAAGAACGTGCCTAAACGGTTCTGTGCCTATTATACCCGTCTGCGATATGACGAGACCTGGGAGAAGCTCTGGCGCGTCGGAGAGCAGCCTGATATTCTGGTGACATTTGACGAGCTGCCGATACGGGTTGTTTTCTGGAGAGGGACAAACTATGGTGCGAGCTGGGTCACGGAAAATGGCAAATGGATGGGCGACCAGTCGCTCGAAGACGGCGGCACAGGCTGGGGCTGCTGCGAGCATATGTCCGACAAGCAATGCCGGTATTCTCACGTTCGGCTTATCGAAAATCACGATGCGCGGGTAGTAGTGCACTGGCGGTACGCGGTTTGTGATATAAGATATACCATCAACCACGAAGACCCCGTCACCGGCTGGGGCGACTGGACGGATGAATACTATTACATCTATCCCGATGCCGTGGCCACGCGGAAACAGGTGCTCTGGACCGGCGAGCCCGGCGGCTTTCAATGGCAGGAGACAATCTTTTTCAGCCAGCCGGGAACTGCGCCGGAGGATAACGTCGAACTTGAAGCCTTCACACTGGCGAATATGCAGGGAGAAACGCACAGCTACTCATGGCAAAACGAGACCCCCAACCGTTATCCGCTGCCGGTGGGCGCAAATATTCAGATGACCAACCTGAAGGCCAGGTACAGACCCTTTATCATATTCAAGCCAGGCAGAAAAATCACCGCGTTTGGCGGCGGGCGAAAAGAGTCGAAGTTTCCCTGGTGGAATCACTGGCCCGTGGCGCAGCTTCCAAACGACGGCAGGGAGGTTTGCGGCCCGGACCGGCCGAGCAGTTCGTCGCTGAGCAATAGAAAGCCGAAGCCCGTGCGCGGCGAAGGTGATTCGTACATTGCCGTATCGCTTTACGGAATGACGGACGGGCCGGTCACAGACGTTGTTGGTTTGGCCAGGTCGTGGAACTACCCGGCGGATTTGAAACTGGCCGGCAGCGGTTACGAAAGTAAGGGTTACGACAAGTACCAGCGAGCCTATGTACTGAGCCGCCAGGAGGGAGTAAGTCGTTCGCCGCTCAAATTTGAGCTCGTAGCGAGTAAAGAATCCCCGGTTGTCAACCCGGCTTTTGTTATCAAGGGCTGGGGCAGCTCGGATGCGGAGTTGACAATAGACGGCAAAAGGGTAAAACGAGGGCAGGACTTTCGTCTGGGCCATCGCAGCAGGTTCGAGACGACCGACCTTATTGTCTGGCTAAAGAAAGAATCGACCGAGCCGCTGAGGATTTTGCTTCGGCGGGCCCCGCAGTAGTTGCGGGATATGAACTGGTGGGCTTTTATTAAGGAGGTAAACAAATGTCGAGGGAGAATTCAAGGCTGGTTATGGTAGCGGCAGCTATAGTCGTTGTGGCCGTGGTGCTTATCATCGTAACCGCGTCACGGGAGCCTGAGCCTGACCGAGAAGCTGCGCCGGCGCCGACCGGGGACCTTTCGGTTCCGGAGCCCTGCCGACCGGGTATGCTCGTAAGCGCCGCGCAAGATAAGACTGAGGCTGAAAGGCAGAGGCAGTTGGAGCAGGAGCAACAGATTACCGTAGTTATCGAGGACTATCCGGCTGATGTTGCAAGGGGCAGCCTGGCCGCCGTTTACGATGACGGAACCAGCCAGCGGCGGTTTTATGACGCCGACTCGCCCGGTCGAATGACCCTGAAGGGGCCTAACATACTCGGCGGCGAACTGGCCGTGTACGTAGCTGAGCCCAACAAGCCTCGAAGACTGTGGTGTTACGCGCAGAGCCTTGCCAAAAGACACGTCAATTTGCCCGATGATGCCGAGTTGGTCATAACCCACGAGGATATAGTCGACGTGGAACTGGCATTTGCGAAGGAAGACCTTGACCTGCTTACGAACTGCCGAGCGATTGCTTTCTATGCCTCGGCTGACTCGAAAGTGGGGCTGTTTTACGCGCCTTTCACGGCAGAGGCGGTACCTGCAGGTGCCGTCAGCAAGATGCCGCTGAAGATTGTGCCGGGCAGATACCACATGCGGGCAATCATAGTGAAAGACCTTCAGCAGACATCTGTGCCGCTGGGAATGGTCGAAATAGGCGAGCAGACATCAACAGCCTACCCGGTGGAAGTGCCATACAAATAGCGAGCCGCCCGGGATAACAGCCGTTTTCGCCGGTTCAACCGCAAAAGACCCGGTCGCCGCCGGTACCGGCAGGCGGATTCGAGACAGCAATTGTGCCCAGCCCGCTGCGGTTTGTAAAATTTGTGTAAATCACACAAAAATCCTTGCAATTTTCCGTCGGCCGGATATAATGATGCTCGGTCTGATATTCTGGGGAAGTGGGCTATGAAACGCATGCTCAAATTGTCTTGCTTGCTTGTTGGGGCCCTGGCATCTTCCGTTGTTTTTGCCGAGCAGCCTGAATACTGGCAATTGCCACTGCACGAGGCACAAAGAACGGACGCCTACGAGCAGATGTGCAGACATCTGGCGTCCGGCCAGTTGGATGACGCGGAGGCTGATTTGATTTTCCAGACCCTGCTGTCCCGCTTTTTCGAGCACGACTCACTGATTAGCCTGGATTTGCTGCTGCATTCGGGCTCCATGTCGCGAAGAGTAAGGGCTGACCCGCAGCTTCGAGCGAGAATAGCCGTTCATCTGATGAGGGTGGGCGAAACACTGCCGGCAGGGGCTTGGCTTGGCGAGACCTATCGTTACTTCGATGATTTGTACCCCCGGCACTGGGTGTTTCTGTTTCTCGACGCGCTCGGCAGTCCCATACCCGGTGCGGAAGTGCAGGTTTTCCAAGGGAAGGACCGGACCACCAAAGAGCTGCGCGTGCAACTAACGCTCGACAAAAACGGACTTCTGCTTGTACCGAACAAACAGGTTGGCATGCCGTCCGGAATATCCTTTACCATCTCGCATCCGGATTATGGTGATGCCGTGATAAAAAGACAACAGGGCGGCTGGCCGCTCATCTACGTTCCGCTTGTATCAATCAATAACGATGCTATGAGCCAATCCGCCTGGGGAGTTGTCGCGGACTCGCAGAACAATCCTATCGCCGGTGTGCAGATATGGCCGTGTAGCCTGAGAACCCCCGGGCATGGGCGCATCTATCCTGCACACGATAGCTCATCCGGCAATTGGCCCGGCTGTGTAGTGACCGACAGTAACGGTCGATTTGCCCTGCACTTTCCCGTCGCGGGCTGGGGCCTATCGATTTCAAAGGTTCCAACCCACTCAAGATACGACGTGAGCATCAGAGGGCCGAGAGACCTGCTTGTTCCCGCTGAGTCGCAAGAAATTCCCTGTGGGCAGGAAACGCTAATTACGCTTGAGCGACCGCAGTTGTATTTTCGAACGTGCGGGTTTGAAGACGCCAACGGCCCCATCACCGAGCCAAATGTGCTCGGCAAATTATTCTTAGGTATCAGCCCGCCTGGTAAGAACCAATTGAAGTTCGGATACGAGGACCTTAAGGACGGAGGTAAGTTGCCTATCGGCCGATACCTTGCTTGGATACGAAATTTCGGGCCAGGGGGTGCCTTGGAATTTGCGCCAATGGACGTGAATGAAAACAGTCCTACCCAGCTCGTTTTTAAACCCAAGGACCTCGAAAAGCAGGTTACCTACAGTGGCCGGGCGGTTTACGGCTTTACCGACAGACCAGCCAGCCGGGTCTTTGTTGTGTCTGCAGAAGACACAGGCGAACCGGACCTGGAAGGACCTCCTTACAACTCTGCCATGCTGACACACGAGCAATGGCAGCGGTTACATGCTTTGGGGTCTTATCCCGAGCTTAATGAGCCTGCACTGGAGCCGTTGCGCCATATGTGGAGAGTTCACGAGGTAGTACGTGCCGACGAGCGAGGACGATTCTCGCTCTCTATCCCCAAGCACAAGGTCGGCAGGTACCAGTTTCATATAATTGAACAAGGCTATCTTCATATTTACCATGGTACGGTTTACTTCAAGGACCAGGACAGGAAGCCTATTGAGCTACCCACGTCAAGATTGTTCAGGGTGGCCAAGGTCGTCTTTGAGTTGTCGACCAAGTGCCAATACCGACTCAATACTGACATCAGGGACTGGATTGACGCCGATGACAATGCGAGCTGGGCCTGTGACTTTATGTGGTATCGTTCCATGCTCGGAGTTGACATTCGCTACCAAATATGGTGCATGTCCGAGAGCATCAGGGCCGTGCAGATCCCCGCAGGCATCAACCTTCGATTACGACTGCGCCATCGATGTCCGGTATATACGGACCCGCTCAAAGCTGAGCCCGGTGAGGAGGTCGACTTAGGCTTCATCGAGTTCGACCCCAAGATGCCGATTTACGTGCAGGTATTAGACCCGGCCGGTAAGCCGATTGAAGGGCTATCCATCACGCACATGGAGGCCGACAGGGACCTTTGGTGGGGAGAAAGCGAGATTACAGACGCCAACGGCTTTGCTGCTTTTAGAGTACCGTACCATTATAGAGGAAGATTTGCTGTAACCTGTGGGGGCAACTTCCGCGACAGCTTCAAAGAGTCCATAAGCTATCAGACCAACGGTCCGGCGGATGCCAACAACGTCTACACGCTGCAACTCTCGGACGAAATGCTCCGGTGGCTTTTTGGTCAGGATTGAGGAGAAAGCAGTGAAACGCAAATCGGCTGTTGTGGTTTTGGCTGTCATTGTGGTCGGGTGGACCTTGTGCGTCGCCGTTGCCGCCGATGGGGCCGGCCCGAATGACCGCGACATAATATTCGTCGATGCGGTGGGTGAA
>JAUWKC010000284.1 GCA_030607345.1 Planctomycetota bacterium
CAGTATCTGTCTTGCCGACGCTGCCATCCAAAGCCACAGTGATATCCTCGAAAGCCAAATCGGTTTTTGCCCGTACAATGGCTTCTTTGACAATTTGAGTCAAACCGAAACAGCACGGCACTTCCATATGAATCACCTTCAGAGTTCTGGGCTTATTAGCTTTGAATATCACCGCCAGTTTCTCAATATAAAACTCACCATCATCCAACTTCGGACATCCCACAACAATGCTGTGGTCTTTCAGGAACCTGTTGTGAAAATCACCCATTGCAAACGGCACACAATCTGCAACCACAAGCATATCAGCATCGGCAAAATAGGAAGCATGCGGTGAAACCAGTTTCAATTGAACCGGCCAGTGGCTCAATTGCGATGGCACATCACCGGCGCCGGCCTTAAGCGTGTCGCTTCTTTCCCTCAGCTTCCTGGCCGTCATCCCGGGACACGCAAAAGCGGCTTGTTTCCGGTCACGGTGCTCTTGAGCCAGATGCTTCATGGTAGCGTCTTCATCGAATCCAGCAGCTTGCCGCTTTTCAATGGTTATCGCATCCTGAGGGCAGTGCCCAATACATGCACCCAGTCCGTCGCAGTAAACCTCGCTGACCAATTTTGCCTTGCCGTCAATTATCTTTATGGCGCCTTCAGCACAGGCCTTGACGCACAGACCACAACCGTTACATTTTTCCTCATCTATTTTCACTATGTTTCTCAAAACCATTTTAACATTCTTTCTCCAACTATATCTATCTCAACATCCGGGCCAAACCTTCATCGACACTGCCGAGCAGGCCGAACGTGTCGCCCGCCTGAAGCTCTCTGACAGTTCGTCCGATGCCGCTGCCGTTAAAACATATCCCTGCCGGAGGCACTTGCCGCTCCAATCAGCTCCAGGCAACAGCCTACAGCGTTCGCCGGTATCTCTTTTTCAAAAGCGTCGTCGCCGTCGCCGCTATAGCCAGGCCCGAACCCACCTCGCCGAGTCCTTCATTGGTCTTTGCCTTGACGTTCACCACCGAAAAGTCAATATCCAACAGGCCTGCTATGCACCTCTTCATCTGACCCTTGAACGGCTCCAGCCTGGGCGCTTCGGCATGGATCACCAAATCAACGTTGGCTATCTCCCAGTCCTTCTCTTGCAGTTTCTCTTTGACGATAACCAGAAGCTCTTTGCTGTCGGCATCATTCCATTTCGCTTCGGTATCGGGAAACAGCCCGCCGATGTCACCCATACCCGCTGCACCAAGCAGCGCATCCATAACCGCATGCAGCGCCGCGTCACCATCGCTGTGGCCGGTGAGCCCAGCCGGATACTCTATAAAAATACCCCCCAGCATTAGTTTTTGACCCTCGACCAACCTGTGGATGTCCGTGCCGATACCGACCCTGTATTCCGGCTTAGGTCGCTCAATCACAACAGCCCCTTTGTGCTTGGAATATCACGCCCGACAATCTTAACCGCCTCGCCCAGAGACTGGCCCAGCCCCTTGAATATCGCCTCAGCTATATGGTGACTGTTCGTCCCGTACGGCACATTTACGTGCAGGTTAAACCTGCCGTTGTTCGAAAAGCTTCGCAGCATCTCTTCGAGACACTCCACGTCGAAGTCGCCGATTTTGTCCGTCCGATACTCGACGTTGTAAACCAGACTCGGCCTGCCCGACAAATCCACCGAGACGTTGGCCATGCTCTCTTCCATCGGCACCGAACTATGTCCGTATCGGGCAATCCCCTTCTTATCGCCCAGGGCCTTAATCAGGGCTTCGCCAAGACATATACCAACATCCTCAACCGTATGATGTGCGTCAACGTTCAAATCACCTTTTGCCTGCACAGCCAGGTCTATCTTGCCGTGCTTGCTGAGATGCGTGAGCATATGGTCCAGAAACCCCACGCCCGTATCGACTTCGTACCTGCCCACGCCGTCAAGGTTGACTTCGACCCTGACCTTCGTTTCTTTCGTCTCTCTTTCGACCTTAGCGACTCTGTCACTCATAGAATTACTCCTGTCCCGACAAAATTTCCTTCAACGCCAGAATGAGTCTGTCGTTTTGTTCGCTGGTGCCGACCGTTATTCTCAATTTATCGGCAAGACCCGGTGAATCAAAATATCGCACATAGATATTTCGCTCCACCAACTGTTGATAAATCTTGTCCGCTGGGGCATCCCTGCTGGCGGCAAGAACAAAATTGGCCGAGCTCTCCGGCACCACAAATTTCAGCGCCCGCAGTTGAGCGGTCAGCAGCGCACGGCCCCTTTTTATACGCTCAACTGTCTCCTTGTGGCACTCCTGGTCTTTTATCGCCGCCGTAGCCGCTGCAACAGCCGCCGCACCAACGTTGTATGAGTCCTTCACCTTCATAAGGCCCGCTATCAGCTCCGGGCGGGCAATAGCGTATCCGAATCGAAGTCCCGCCAATGAATAGCCCTTGCTCATCGAGCGAAGTATTATCACGTTATCAAGCTCCCTGACCAGCTCGCCGCAGTTGGCTTGCGCAAAATCCACATACGCCTCGTCAATCAGCAGCACCCCCGTCAGCTCGTCCGCCAGACACGCCAGCTCCCCCACACTAATAAACGTGCCGCTCGGAGCATTAGGGTTGCACACAATGCTCAACGCCGCAGCCGTACCAACCAGCTTCGGCGGCAGATTAAACTCCCCGTCGAAAGCAACTTCAATCACCCTGCAATTCTGCAACTGAGCCAGCACCGGATACAGCGAGTACGTCGGAACCGGATATGCCGCCGGATGATTCTCGTCGCAAAACGCAGCAAACGCAATCCTCAGCAGGTCATCTCCGCCGTTGCAGCACATAATAAAATCAGCGTCGAGCCCATTGACTTGTGCCGCCGCCGTACGGAAAGTATCTCCAAGCGGGTCAGGATACCGTCGAATCTGCTCCG
>JAUWKC010000309.1 GCA_030607345.1 Planctomycetota bacterium
CCGCAGTCGCCTAATAAGGCCATATCATCGCCCACCTTTTCCATCAGCTCCCGCTGAAGCTTACCGAAGCCCGCCTCCTCGTAAAACGACTTCTCCGGAACCGCTATGCGTTTGACATCTTCCACGCTGTTGATAACCGGCTCGTCACACCTGTAGAACTGAATCATTGCCGCTTGATACAGGTCTTCAAGGTTAATCTTGCTCCTGTCTCGAACGCGCGTGGCCAAGCCTCCCTGCATATCCACCGGTCCGAGCACCTCACCGCTCTGGTCCACTTCATATACTGTTTTGTTTTCCACCCTCGTTCGTCGATTTGGCAGATGAAACAGCCGGGCGCCGTCGGCCTTTACAGACAGGGCCGCCTCAACCACAACGCGCATCGCCGTCTCCGAGCTTTCCACCACCTCGACAAGCTCACGCCCCAAAAGGGCTGCACCAAGGTCTACCCATATCTTCGGCAGCGTCGGAACCCGGTCGCACTTGCCGCCTGAAAGCGCGGTATAGAATCTTTCCTTTGCCGTCATAGACATAATCCGCCGACCAGACTGCGGAACGACAGTGCTCTTAAGAGCCGCCAATCGGATAGTCCGGAGAGTCGGTTCGCGCCATTCGCATAATTGCTTCCATTTTCGAAGTGATATCCGGATGCTCCGACGCCACGTTTCTGCTTTCGCCGGGGTCATCTGTCAGGTTGTAAAGTTCAATCCGAGATTCCGCGCCGATGCGGACCCCTTTCCAGTTGCCCAGACGCACCGCCTGTTTGTACGTCTTGCGAACGTGGCCGTAGTCCCAGTACAGATACTCGTGACTCTTCTGAGGCTTACCCAGCAGGGCGGGCAGCATCGAAATCCCGTCGATGCCTTTGACAGCGGGCAGGCCCGCCAGTTCAACTGCCGTCGGAAGAAAGTCCCAGAACGCCCAGACCTGCTCGCTCACCCGACCGGATGGTATTTTGCCGGGCCACCGGGCAATCATCGGCATCCGTATGCCCCCTTCGTAAAGGTCGCGCTTGCCTCCCCGCAGGATGCCGTTGCTGTCAAAAAAATCCCTGCATATCGACAAGCCCTGATAGGGCCCGTTGTCACTGCTAAATATAATAATGGTGTTCTCGTCTATACCCAGCTTGCGCACCCGCTCCATTATCCGCCCCACGTCACGGTCCATCCTCGTGACCATCGCAGCATAATTCTTTGCTAATTGAGGCCAGTCCTTGTCGCTGTACGGCTTGTCACTCGGAACCATAAAGTGCTCCGGCGTATCTTTCGGATAGTCGGAATAGTGAGGAATCGTATAAGCCAGGTACAAAAAGAACTGCTCCTCCTGGTTCCGATTGATAAACTCCAGGGCCTTGTCGCTGAAAAGGTCGTGCGTGTACTTCACTCTTTTGCCGCCCCGGTTGCCCACCATCTTGCCCACCTCGTTGACCATCACCAAATCCTGCAGTATTACTATCTTGTCGTTCTCCCACAGGTGCGTCGGATAATAATTGATTGAAAGGGCCTGGCTGAGTTGACCGTACCAGTAGTCGAAGCCCTGGTAGTTCGGAACACCCCACGAGCCTGGATTTCCCAGCGACCACTTGCCTATGACGCCCGTCTTATAACCGGCCTGCTGCAAAACTTCCGCCACCGTTAAATCGTCCGGCCTGAGCCAGATATTATGCGGCAGGTTATCACGAACGCGGTTGTGACCGTTATGTTTGCCCGTCAGCAGGCTGCACCGTGAAGGTGCGCACACGCAGCAGCCGGCATAGGCCTGTGTAAAACGCATCCCCTCCGCAGCCATCCGGTCGATGTTCGGCGTTAGAATCTTTCTCTGACCGTAACAGCCAAGGTCGCCGTAGCCAAGGTCGTCGGCAAGGATGAAAATTATATTCGGCTTCTGCGCACCGGCGCTGCCTGCCCAAAGCGTCTCTGGCATCGCCAGCGCCGCCGCCCCCAGGCCGGCAAGTTTCAAAAAATCGCGTCGTTTCATACCCTGCTTATACATCTGCCTGCCCCTTAGTCATCTCCGGACGCACAGCCTGCCCCAGATTCATCAAGCTGAGCAGGCAACCAACCACGACCATTACCGCTGTCGCCGTCGCGCCAATTATTATTGGGTCAATATTACACTGAATCTTGCTGAGCATGCCGCCAAGCCAGCCCCAAATCTCAGTCTCGCTGCCAAGAAGTTTATCAACAAGCCCTTGTCTGATAAACATCCCCCAGCAAATGGTGACAATGCTTGTAGCAATAGCAACTATTCCCTGCCATACACGCATTTTGATTTTGAACAGAGACAGCAGAAACAGCCCTAAGATAGCCCCGCCGAAAATGCCCGACATCGTCCACCAGACGTCCAGAACGCTTCTTGCTTTAATCATCAATCCGGCGCAAACCATACCGAGGATACCCCAGATGACCGTAACCAGCCTCAGCATAAAAATGCTCTGCTTATCGGTGATATTCTTGTTGATGTATTTCTTATGGAAGTCCTGAAGCCAGATGGTGGCCGAGCAGTTAAACGCGGTGGCAATGGTGCTTATTGCCGCCGCAAGAATC
>JAUWKC010000179.1 GCA_030607345.1 Planctomycetota bacterium
ATTCTCCATTCGTGTCATGGCTCTCCTCACTTTGCCAGTTTCATGCTCACCTTATTGAAAAAGTCAATGCACCGCGCTATCTCAGGCATCGACCCAAACCAGTCATAGGAGTATTCGAGGCCGAACATGGTGGGCCTGATGCCTAAGCGGTGGATTTCCTTGATAAACTCTCCGGTCTTGCCAACGCCGGTCCCCCAGGGTACATCGTGACCTTCAGGGCTTAACTCGTGCAGGTCATGCATCTGCACGGTGAGCAAGCGGTCCTTGAGCGTGTTCACAGCCTTGATTGGGTCAATACCGGACCGCATCCAATAGCCGAGGTCACCGCAAGCCCCGATGCGCTTGCTGCGGCCCTTACAAACCTTCAAAACCCCTTCAGGATGCCAATACTGCGGCGAGGCTTTCCGGCCGTGGTTGTGAATGGCCACGTTGATGTCATAATCGTCGCAGAACTTCTCGATTGTATCCAGCGCCTCCGGCAATGGCTCCGACATAAAGGTTTCGATGCCAATCTTTCGCCCGAACTCGAACACCTTGCGGCAGCCAGCCTCATCGCCCGGAATCAGGTGGATATAATACGTCAGGAGACGAACACCGGCTAAGTCCAATTTCAACCGGATTTGTTTCAGCTCGTCGTCGGTCAGTTGCTCATCGAAGTTTTTGGGAATCTCCTTGCTGACCTTCTGGAAGCTCAAGCCGCCCATATACGGCAGGCCAAGTTCGGCTGTCTTGTCAATCGCCTCAAAGAGCGTGTATTTATGAAAAGTGTAGGCCTCGATGCCGAGGCGCCAGCCCAGTTTTTCCTGGGCGCGAATGGCCGGCGTCAATTTGCCGCTGGGAATAGTCGGGGCCGGCAGGTCGCCCAAGGCGAACTGCACAGCCGCGAGATAGAACTGTAACATCTTCGGGTCCCAGAAAACGTAGGGGTTGTGTGCAATGGGGCAGTAGAAAACGCGTCCCCGGCCGTACTGCCGCACCCACGCCAGCGCGTAGTCATTGTCCTCGCGGAAGCAGTTGCCGCGTGCTTGTCCCTGGAAGTCGGTTTTCTCGGTATCGATGCTGAAAAGCACGCGGACCCTGTGCCTCGAATAAGGTCCGTGGACACGAAAAAACTCGTCCCGGTACTCGAAGCCCTTGCCGCCGAAAGGCTGATTGAGAGGGTGGTTGGGGTCATCGAGTTTGATGAATATGTGTTCGTCGCTGTCGCGGTGGTTCGCGCCGCGCGCGCCGAGCATTATGCCAAACTCCGGCCAGTCCTCATGGGCACCGGGCCAGCGGGTGAAGGCCACCGAGGTCCCGTGAACGCCAAGGAGTCCTCCACCGCCGTAAACAAATTCGAGCAGGCTTTGCCTCAACCCGGGGTCTTCAAAGAGATTGCCCACCGTGTTGTTCAGAAAGACGGCATCGAACCGCCTCAGATTCTCGGGCTTGAAGACGGATGGGTCTTTGCTGATGACCGTCTCAAAAGCGCCGGTCTTTGAGCCCATCAGCGTAAAAGCCAGATTGGCAGTAGGGATGGAGCGATGCCCGCCGTATCCGACATTGAGGTCGAAAATCAGGAGCTTCCGATGACGGCGGGGCCGAATGAAGGCTTTAGTCGGAATCGCTGCCTCAATCCGTTGCCGCTGGCCGGGTTCGAGGACGACCTGCGCCTCCGCAGCGCTAAGCCCAAGCCACGGCGCCGCGAGCATCCCAGCCGCCGCAGCCGTACTGCCCAGAAAATCACGCCGCGTTGTGCCGCGCGTCAGCATTGCCTCGAAGGTTTCCAAACTTGCGTTACTATGTGGCGGCTTCACAGTTTATCTCCGACAACCGATGCGGTATTTTCGGCATTTGTAATGCCCGGCGGCAATTCCATTATCCGGATATTGCGAAAGTGGATTTCGGCGCCTTCGGACTCCAAACAGATGTAGCCTTTCTTGACCGCTGCATTGCTGATTCCGTTCACGAACTTGCCGTTCACCGACAGTTTAATGACACCGTCAACACACACAACAACGTATGTGTTCCACTGGCCTTTTCCTTTGCAGCGGTTCTCGATGGACTTGCTGCGGCTTCCGCGAGGATTGTCCGGGGTCGTCTTCAAACCACCTGCGCCAAAGAGTTCGCCGTGCACATAGGCGATTGGCGGGAGCGTGCCGTCCTTGCGCTTGTGTAGATTGACCCAATCGAGTTCCAACATCTGTACCTCGACTCCCTTGGGCAGCCGCCTGCCATCGGGCACGGTACCTTGGCTCCAAACAAACGTGCCGGAATTCCCACCCGCCTCCATGTGCCTCCATTCAATGTGCAGGATGAAGTTCTCATACTGCTTTTCCGTGCGCATGACCCCGATTGGGTGTCCGCTGCACACCAGCATGCTGTCTCGTACTGTCCATGTGTCCTTGGCCGTATTCACATTGACCCATCCCGAGAGGTCTTTGCCGTTAAAGAGTTCGCGGAACTGCAAAACTCCCTCAGTTTTCGCCAGGCAGTTGGCGTGCAACAGCGCAATTGTGATAGACATCAGTATCTTTACTCGTGTTTTCATGGTCTTTTCTCCATATTAGTTTCTGTTTTCAGTATGGTTTTGTCTTGCCCGGCATAGCGCAGGCGTAAAGGCCGTCCGGGCCGGGTTTGACGGGCGCTTCAGCATCCCAGTTGTAGCGTTCCGGGCCGAGGTCTGTATTTGATTTCATCGCCTCGTCCCACTTGACGACTTGACCTGAGTATGTAGCCATGCGTCCGAGGATAGCTGTCATAGTGCTGTCGATGCCGTAGTCGCCTTCATTGTACGGTCGGCCTGCGTCCAGAGCGGCGAACAAATCGTCGTGTTCGACTTGGTGGCCGTCAACGCCGCGCTCGAACCGAAGCGTTTTCTGTCCGTGCAGATTGATTACGCCTTTGCTGAGGTCGGCATCGCCTTTTGTACCGTGAGCGATACCGCCGGAGTAATTCCAACAGCCGCGGATGTGCCGGCAGAACAGGAACATCTTCGTACCGTCGCCGTACGTGTACTCGACTGCGTGGTTATCGTAGATTTCGCCGTAGTCGGGACCGACTCGCACCTGCCGTCCCCCGATGCCCTGTGCTTCGACCGGATGACCACCCTTGGCCCAGTTAACAAGGTCCAGTGAGTGGACGGTCTGCTCAACAATCAAGTCGCCGCAAAGCCAATTGAAGTAATACCAGTTGCGCATCTGGTATTCCATTTCGCTTTGCCCAGGCTCACGAGGCCGCACCCAAACACCCCCGGTGTTACCGTAGGCGCGCAGAAAACTGATATTGCCGATGACTCCCTTGTGGACTCGCTTGACCACTTCGCGGGAGCTATTCTGGTGGCGGATGTTCAATCCCACCGCCACGGCTAATCCCTTTTTCTTTGCCAGCTTGTTGGCAGTGAGCATCCGCCGGACGCCTGGTACATCGACGGCAACGGGCTTCTCCATAAACACATGCTTATTCGCCTTGACCGCCGCTTCGAATTGAAGTGGGCGGAACCCTGGCGGCGTGGCCAGAAAGACTATGTCCACGTCGGCGTCAATCACCGCCGCGTATGCGTTCATTCCCACGAACCGTCGTTCGGGCGGCACATCCACGCGATTTGGGTACCTTTTCGAAACGGCCTGATAGCTTCTTTCAAGACGGTCTTTGAACGCATCGGCCATAGCTACGAGTTTGACACGTTCGCAGGCATTAAGTGCCTGGACTGCTGCCCCGGTGCCGCGCCCGCCACAGCCAATCAAGCCGATTTTCATCACATCCGTACCGGCCGCATAGACTTTGGCTTGCATACCCGCGGTCAACGCTGTCAGTGACGCCGCTGTCGCTGAACTTTTGAGGAATTGCCTACGTGAAATCACATTTGTTTTTGGTCCATTTGTCTTTTTCATTGAATCTCCTATCTCTTTTACTGAGCCTCGGCGTGGAAGCTCACGTTTTCAGTGTGTTTGCCGATGCGCACTCGCCTGGAATCTTTCCTCAGTTTCGAACCTGCGATAGAAACATTTTCGAAAGTTACGTCGCGAACGTTATGTTCGGCGTCCGCTCCTTCCATCTGCACAAGATAATCACCGGTTTGACCTTCTAATGTTACGTTTCTGAACCGCACATTGCGGATGAATCCGGGTACTTTCTTGCGCATATATTGGTTCACCACCGGACGCAGGCGGATGAACTGGTTTTGGCCTTCGCCGTGGATCCTGATATCCTCAATCGTGATGTTCTCCAGCCGCATGTCCTCACCAGGCTCAAACAGGAATGGCGTCATGGTGAAGTGGATAATGTCGAGATTCCGGAGCGTTATGTCGCGCATGAACGCGGCACGGCTCTCGTGTCCGAGCAGGAAAATGCGGGCCCGGTCACACCAGAGAACCGAGTTCTCCACCGTGATTCGTTCGACGTTGCTTGTGCCGCCGGTACTTGTGCCGCCGGTGCTGTTCGACGCGCTGAAGTCAAGCCCCTTAAGGGCGACACAATCGTCATC
>JAUWKC010000288.1 GCA_030607345.1 Planctomycetota bacterium
AGATTTTCCCGCCTGAAACATAAAGTGGAAGATGTGAAAAATGGAGCCAATGGGATTCGACCCCACGACCTCTTGCATGCCATGCAAGCGCTCGCCCCACTGAGCTATGGCCCCGGTTTGGTGTAATATTAACAGATAAGCCGGGTTCCGGCAAACAAATTTTTGGCGCCCTGTGCGGCGTTTGTGGTTTTGCCGTTCCGAGGGTATAATCGCCTCAGGGTTCAGGTTCTGTCAATAAGCCATATCGGCAGCATTTTTTAGGTAGATTCAGAACTTTGGTAGTAAGACAAAGGATATTCATAACCGGTCGTGTTCAGGGGGTCGGCTTTCGGCCTGCGGTGTATCGGCTGGCCAGAGGGTTGGGTCTTGGCGGCTTTGTCTGCAACGACACAAAGGGTGTGAGGCTTGAACTGCAGGGCGAGCAGGAGCACATCAGCGAGTTTCTGGAACGTCTGCAGGGTGTGGACAAGCCGCCGCTGGCGGAGATAAGGACGTGTAAGGCAGCCGACATACCGGAAGTTGCCGGTGAGGAGCAATTCCGCATCGAGACGAGTGACTCGGCGGGCACGGCACTGGCGGAGGTTTCGGCTGATATGGCTGTGTGCCGCGACTGTCTTGCCGAGATGCGGGATAAGAGCGACTTTCGGGAGCGGTATCCGTTTATTAACTGCACGAACTGCGGGCCGAGATATTCGATAATCAGGACGATTCCGTACGACCGGCCTAATACAACGATGTCGGCGTTCAAGATGTGCGACCGATGCGCGGGACAGTATAACGATGTTTCGGACCGTCGTTTTCATGCTCAGCCCGTTGCGTGCGGGGGGTGCGGGCCGAAGATTTGGCTCGCCGATAGTGCCGGACGGTTGCTCCAGAGCGGAAGCGACGAGACAATTGCCGAGACGGCCCGGCTGCTGCTGGCGGGGAAGATTGCCGCCATAAAGGGAATCGGCGGGTTCCATCTGGCCGTCAACGCGCTTGATGATGATGCAGTGCGAAGACTCCGGCAGCGCAAAAGACGCGACCACAAGCCTTTTGCCATGATGGCTGAATCGGTCGAGCAGGTAAGCAAATACGCGGTTGTCGGCAAGCCGGCAGAGGCGGTTTTGAAGAGTCCGCAATGTCCCGTTGTGCTGCTGCCAAAAAGAGAGAACTCGCAGATAGCACCGTCGGTTGCTGAGGGCGTCGATACGTTCGGATTTATGCTGTGCTATGCACCGCTGCACTACCTGCTTTTCGGGCAGGGTCTGGAGGTGCTGGTGATGACGAGCGGCAATATTTCGGATGAGCCGTTGATATGCAAGAACGGCCAGGCCCTGGAAAGGCTGGGCAGCGTTGCCGACGTTTTTTTGATGCATGACAGAGAGATTTACCGGCGGGTTGATGATTCGGTGGTGCATTTTATTGACGGTGAGCCTGTGCTTTTGCGGCGGGCCAGGGGTTACGTTCCGACGCCGATTGCAATCGAAGAAGACTGCGGGCAGGACATATTCGCTGCCGGGGCGGATATGAAGAACACATTCTGCCTGGTAAAGGGCAATCAGCTTATCTGTAGCGAGCATATAGGCGACCTTGAGGATGCGGAGGTTTATCATCACTATATTGATTCTATCGAGCATCTGCGCAAGCTGTTCGAGGTCGAGCCGCAGACGGTGGTGTGCGACCTTCATCCGGGGTATTTTTCGACGCAGTATGCACTTTCGCTGACCGGCAAAAAAATCATGCAGGTTCAGCATCACTGGGCGCACATCGCTTCTGTTCTGGCTGAGAACAACGTTGGCGGGCCGGTCATCGGGCTTGTGTGCGACGGGACCGGGTACGCAACCGACGACAGGATATGGGGCTGTGAGTGTATGATTGCGACGCTGGATGGTTTTGAGCAGTTCGGGCATCTTTCTTATTATCTGTTGGCCGGGGCGGATAAGGCAAGCAAGGAGGCGATTCGCCCGGTTCTGGGCCTGCTGAAGAAAGCCCGGGCAGAAGAGTTCGAGCCGGCTGAATTCGACTGGCTGCTCGAGCGAATTGAGCCGGACCGGACCAGGCGAAAGGTGATAGTCGAGCAGTTGAACAAACGAGTCAACACGCTCGAGACGTCGAGCCTTGGGCGAGTTTTTGATGCGGTTGCTGCGCTGGTGGGACTGGGAAGCTATAATCATTTTGAGGCCCAGCTTCCAATGGCGCTTGAGGCGGCTGCAGAAAAGGACATTGAGGATGGTTACGATTTCGAGCTGGTTGAACATGCGGGCGAAGCGCTGCAGCTTGATTTGAGTAAAACGATTGAGCAGATAATCGCCGATGTCCGTGAGAAAATCGGCAAGGGCATAATCTCGGCGAAGTTCCATAACACCCTTGCTGTCGCACTGTTTGAGATGACTAAAGCAGCAAGAGAAGGCACAGAATTAAATACGGTTGCACTGAGCGGGGGCGTTTTCTGCAACAGGTTTTTGACAAATCGGCTTGTCAGACTCTTGAGGAAAAACGATTTTGACGTATTGTTTAACAGGATGGTCCCGTCGAATGACGGCGGGATAGCTCTGGGCCAGGCCGCGATAGCAGCGAGGTTCGTTTCCGGAGGGTGATATGGGCGGCGCCTGTCGCGAATATCGTTGTGAACGGGGTTTATCTTCGTAAGCCTTTGTACAGACTTGGGGTGCGCTGATTTTGGCGTTTTGGGGGATTGGCTTTGATTGGCTTTGTTTTTTTGTGGTCGAAGGGGGGGTTTTTCTTCGTAAAGCCTTGTTAGAGCGGAGGTTACACTCATTAGCAGCCTTGGCGAAATTGGCTTTGTTTTGCATAAAAGGTATTGTTTTGTGCGCGCCGGGGGGCCTGTCAGGGGGGAACCCCGGCCAGAGGGGCCTTATAGGCACGGAGGAGC
>JAUWKC010000015.1 GCA_030607345.1 Planctomycetota bacterium
GCTCCTCCGTGCCTATAAGGCACCTCTGGCCGGGGTTCCTCCGCTACAGGCACCCCGCGCGCACCAAACAACACCTTGTATGCAAAACAAAGCCAATTTCCGGCGGGCTGCTAATGACTATAACCTCAGCTATAACAAGCACTTACGAACACAAACCGCCCCTGGAGGCGCCAAAAAACAAAGCCAATTCCCGAAAAGGCCAAAATGAACCTAACCTTCTATTCAACAAAGGCTTATGAAAATGAACACCGTTCACAACGATATTCGCGACATTCTCAATATTTTCTTTCCCGAGGCGCCGGCGGCGTGCCGAACTTATGAATTTCTATTGCTGCTCGTACCGCTGCTGAGCGTCGCGGTAGCATTGCAGAATATCCGCGACCATTTTGCTGACCGAGTGGTTCTGCCTGATGTACTGCCGGGCGCCTTCTGCGAGCTTGCGTGCGAATTCCGGGCGGTCGAAGAGACGCTGGAGATTGTTATAGATGCTCAATTCATTGTCCGGCTCGAAGGTAACGCACGTCTGCCCGTCGACAAGCAGCTCGTCAACGCCTCGGATGCACCCGGCTGTGACAGTACCCGCACTCATTGCCTCCAGAACATAAGGGTCAAAAGATTCGGTCGGCTCCAGGCGGATGTAGATGTCGCCGGCAGAGACAACCGAACGCCAGTTCTTCAGTCGGGGGACAATTACAACCGTACCGAGCAGGCCCAAAGCTGCCAGCAGTCTGCGCAGATGTCTTTCGGCGCGTCCCTGGCCCATTATTGCGAAGACAAGCTCGTAACCCTCTATTACCAGATGTCGCACGGCTGCCAGGACGTTCTCAAAGTTGCCGATTCTGTCAAGGGGGTGGATGGTCACCATACTCGCCGGCCGGCCCGGTTGGAGAATGCCGGCTCGTGCTTCGGCTGCGAAAGTACCCGGGTTTACCTGCTGAATCCTGTCGGCCAAGCGTGGGTGGGCCTTGGCGAAGCCGGCGCCGATGCTTTTGGCCGGGACGATGATTCTCGAACAGCGCCTCGTCGAGACCGGCAGCCGAGTCCACTTCTTCTGCAGCGAATTAACGGAGAGCACGTAAGGCAGGTCCATTTGTGCTGATATTGCTCTTGTAAGTGCGGCCTTTTCCTCGCAGAGGCAGTGCAGCACGGTCGGCTTAAAGGCGGCGAGTTGTTGTTGGAGCACTCTTCTGTTCTGCCAACCCATAAACGGCAGGTCAAATGTCGGAAACCTTATGACCTGGACGTTCGGCGGAGTGATAGAATCTACGTCGCAGGTCCCAGGGCAGACAAGAGCAGGCGCTATTGATTCGTCAGCCAGGCCCGCCAGAAGATGCTCGAGAAAGCCTGAGTACTCATAGACGATACGCTCCGAGACAATCAGGACCGGACGCACCGGCTTGTTAGCTGTCTGGACCGTCGTGTTTGGCTGCTCTTTGCTCATTCAACTCACTCCGGAGTCGTGTACCGTGTCCTTATGAAACAGACCCGTAGACAACTAAATTTCTCATACTACCAACATATTATCAGAAACGAAACGGCTGGCTACTGCAAAGTGGAGAAATATAACTGCTGACGTGCCACGAAATCCTGGCGATGTCGATATATCCGCGCCGATAGCCAGCCTCCTGCAGGCACCCGGAGCCTTACCTGGTGTTGTTTCGGCCCGGCGAGACAGTTCAGTTGCGTGGGGTTTCTTCGGGCTCCTGGCGAGCCTCCAGGTCGGATTCTCTAAACCACAGCAGCGGCGGCCCGGCGCCGGATATTGTGCGAACCGCCTGCTCATCAGAATCATAATATCCCAGTTGAGCCTGCCTGCGTGCTTCGGCACGATTCCTGGGCCGTCCGTACACCGTCCAAATAATGCGCTTGCCGTCGGGCGAGACCGCCGCGATTGCCGGTCCTGCTATTTGTTTGTCTCGGTGATGAATCGAATCCGGACGATGCAGCTCTAAAGCAGTGAAGTATCCGCCGGCGCTGAGGCGAAATTCACCCAGCCGAGTGTCGCCCTTGATGATTCTTCCCTGCTCCAGGTCAACGCGGTATCGGCCCTTGCCGGGCCCGGAGTCAACAACCAACACGGGCTCGGACTCAAGTTCAGGCAGGAGCAGCTCAGCCGTACAGAAACCCGGCGCCGGAAAAGGTGCAACATCTTTGGTTTCGCCGGTGACCACGTTGGTTTTCACCAGGTGGTTTAGCGCGTTCTCCCATTTTCCGAGGTTCTCGGTTCTAAAATAAAGAATATTTTCCGAATCAAGCCAGACAAACCTGAACCGCGCCAGCGCATCGGCCCAGCCGGCCGGAGACTCATGGTACACAAACGGCGGGCAGGGCTCTGTGACTTGGCCGGTTACTGTGTTTACAACTTTGAGCTGCACGCCGGCTTCTGCTTTATATATGAAGTAGGCCAACCGTTTCTTGTCGGGCGAGAACGCTACACGCCTCTCCATCGGCGATAGGTGATAAGCCGGTGCTGCAAAAGGCATATCCTTACGATAGGCCCGTTTGCGAAGGTCATAGATGCTCCACTCTTCGCCTGCATGGGCATAAAGGCACCCGTCATCATAGAAATAGCCATCGATGTGAGCAATTTCATCCACTTGAGATGATTCGATGTCAATGGCCTTGAAGACGCCCAGGCTCATGCAATACACCTTGCCGTTGCTCACGTGCAAAAAGTTGGTTGAATCGGAACGCACGCGCACGGTGGCGTCGAGGTTTTTTAGCTCGAAGCCGTCGGGCAGGACCTTTGCCATCATTAGGCTGTCACGACCCTGAAAAAAGAGGAAGTAGTCATACGGCTTCTCCCGGGATTGCTCGGTCGCCGGCGCGCGTCGCGGACGTGGACGGTCATCCGAAAGCGGCGTGAACTCCGCAGGCTCGCCGTTCTCACCGATGGTCACATGGCCTTTTCTGAAAACGTCAAAGACCTTCGTGCCGGCGGGCCATTTAAGCTCAAAGGCATCAGCACCGACATCGACATCAAATTCGGCGCTAACTGTCGTGACGATTCTGCGTCCCACGTCGACGGCCGAGTTGTCAATCTTCTCCAACTCAGCGGGATACCAGATACCACCCGGGTACTCGCGCAGCGTCACGTTTGTCTGACGCGATACGGAATCTGAGCCGTCACTTCTGAACAATACGGTTTTGACATTATTGAATCCACGGTTTCCATCGATAGTGAGCTGCCAGTGCATACCATCCTCTTTCCGCACCGCGTCCAGAATGTAAAGGCCGGGCTTGTCGCCTTCTATGACGTCAAAGTTGTATTCGTCGGCTATCTTTTCATAGTACACCAGGTCCTTGAGGTCGGATGGGATTGCCTGCAATAGAACCAGCAACCGTCTCTCATTATCATCCCGAGGCGAGCGACGACCTTTTTTGCTGTTTTCCGCGAGGGAGCGCAGCTCTTGCCCGTCGAAAACACTGATAGTCCGACCACTTTGAAACGGCTCTTTGTCGTCCTTGTTGCGGAAAAGGCTCATCTGCCATTCAAAGCGTGACCGCCTGCCGCTGATTAAGGCGGTATAATCATGCCTCCATAGAACGTACTTTTTTCTATTTGCATCGGCCCCCGTCCTCCATCTGCTCCCGCCGGGAGGAAAGGCCCAGCTCTCGTAGCCGAATTCGACGCGCATATTCTCAACGGGCCTTTGGGCGTGCCGGAGGTTCTCGAAGAGCGTCCTGGCATCGGGCTTTTCGGGCTTGCTCGTCGAGCCGCCACTTAGCGCCAATGTCGAGGGTATAGCCAGGGCCAGTACCAGAAGTGTAATAACTGCGCCGACCCAGGCGGACGACTTGTTCTCTTTGGAAGCGTCGCCGACCAGTCGGCGGATTCGGCCCAGGAGGCTGCCTGCATTTGCCGCTACAGCCAGACGGGGGCGGTCGGCCCGCATCTCTTCGAGCAAGGCCAATGCACGGGCATAGCGAACCTTGTCACCGCACACGGCCACAGCCAAATCGTCGCAGCAGTTCTCACGCTCGACGCGAATCTTGTGCGAAACCCACCAGACCGCCGGGTGATAAAAGCCGAGTATTTCCACCGTCGTCTGGAGCATATTGACCAGGTAATCGCATCGGCGAATGTGCGCCAATTCGTGCGCCAAAATCGCCTCCAACTGCTCGAAGCTCAAGCCGGTCATTGCGCTTGCCGGAAGCAGTATCACAGGACGGAGCCAGCCCACGACCGTAGGTACCTGAACAAGCGCCGATTGCAACACCCGCACCGCCCGCCGAATACGCAGCAACTCAGCCAGCTCCTTAACCTTTCTATAGTCGCGCTGGCTGACGGCAGACGTCATCTTGCGTTTGTATCTTTGCAACTGACTCCAGCCTCCGACGTACCAGAGCGACAGAGCAAATACGCCTGCGAGCCAGCCGAAAACGAGATACGGCAAGGCCGGTTCCAGCAGGAGCTTCGCTTTTTCTGTCAGCCGAAGCGTCCCGGCAGGCGAAGTTGAAGAAGGTGACGCGTGCGTAATGGCCGGTTCAGTTCCGGCCGGCGCCAGTGCTTCAACCAGCACCGGCGCGGCACTTATGGCAACGGCGCCTCCATCGGCGGCTACCTCCGCGCGGACGTGAGATTTGCCCACACAATAAAATGTTACGCAGGGGGCGGCAACCATCAACGCAAGTGTCGCGCACGCGGCAATATATCGCGCCGAGGCTTTCGATTTTCGCAGCCACAGAAGTACCGACGCTAATACTATCGCCGCCGCTGCGGCCTGCCACAGAAAGTGAATCAGTGTCCAGCCGATTTGTTGTACTGTTTGGTCGGATAGGATGTTTTGAAAATTCATTTTTGTTCTCCCTTAAATTTGTCCAGCAATTTCTTGATTTTTTCCAGCTCTCGGCGGGAGACTTTTTTCGCCGCGAGGGCCTGCATGACCAGCTTTTGGGCCGAGCCGCCGAACGCCCTTTCCATCAGGTCACCGACGAGCAGCCGCTGGGTCTTTTCCTCTCCAATCCTGGGCTTGTAGATATGCGTTCGGTCGGATTCATCGCGAACGACGAGCCCTTTGTCCGTCATTATCTGCATGAGTTTAAGAGTGGTTGTGTAGCCGGTTGCTCGGTTTTCGTTCAGGGCGACGTTGACCTGGCGGACCGTGCTGGGGCCTCGCTGCCAGAGTACGTTCAGAATCGCCAGCTCTCTTTCGGTGGGTTGGGATGATTTCTGTCTTGCCATCGCATTTGCACTCCATGTCTTCAATCGTTTTTCCACATCCGACAACAGAATATACGAATGTTTTCGTAGTATCAACGAAAAAATTCGTATTTTTGTAAAAAATTTGTAAAAACTCTGTTCTGAGGCTCTATGCCCGGCAGAATGGCCCAAAAAACCGGTATATTTGGCGAAACTGACAGACAAACGCCAATTAGTCCCAGGCAGGCACCCGTCAGGTATATCTTGCCGCTGGGCGCTCGTTTGGCTATGCTTGAGCGCACCGGTCCAGCCGGGACTCGGAGTCGTACTGCTCGAAAAAGGCATTTTGGGGAATAAGCCGGGTGAAAGCTACTATTGCACTGGCATATCATAATCTGGCGATGATGCTAAATGCCGGTGTGCCGCTGTTGCGCTCGCTCACGACCGTTGCCGAAGGTCTCGACCGCCGCCTGAGCACGGCATTTCGTGATTTGGCCGACGGCGCGTCCCACGGCGATACGCTCGCTCAGACCATGGCCAAAAGGCCTTGCGTATTTGGTTTGTTGGATGCGATGGTTGTCCGCGCCGCTGAGACCTCCGGGAGCCTGCCGGAGGCGCTGGCCCTATTGGCAAGGTGGCACGAATTTCAGCAGAGCATAAGAAAAAAGACGCTGTCGGGTATGACGCTTCCTGTTGTCCTTATTCACGCTACGGCAATCCTTGCTCCGCTGCCGGGTTCTCTTCTGGGCGCCGGCGGCGTTAGCTCCTATCTGGCGGCAGTGGTTGGCATCCTTTCGCTGTTCTACATACCGGCAGCCGTGATTTTTGGAATTGTCCATTTTATGCCGAGCCAGGGAACCCTGCGAACTACGCTGGACAGGCTGACCGTTAGAATCCCGATTCTCGGAAAGGCCGTTTACGCATTGGCCCTCAGCCGTTACTGCTGGGTGTTCTATATGCTCTTCAAGGCCGGATTGCCCATCACCAAGTGCGCCGAAAAAGCCGCCTCTGCCACCGGCAACGCCGTCGTCACCGCTCAGGTCCGGGGCGGTACCGCCAGCGCCAAGGCCGGCAACCAAGTATCAGACGGTTTTTCAGCCAGTTTGCCGGTCGAGTTCTTGAATATCTGGCGGGTCGGAGAAGAAACGGGCAAACTCGAGGATGTCACCGAAAAACTGGCGGGTAATACCGGGCAGGACGCCGATTTTATGTTCACCGAGCTGGCATGCTGGCTGCCGCGTTTCGCCTATGCCGCCGTCAGTGCCGTCATAATCTACTTTATCTTCAAAAACTTCGGAATTATAACCCAAGTAGTGCCATAATACTTCTCAACAAGACCGCGACCGGCACAATAAGTATCGCCGCACCTTGAATTGCAGCTTCTCACGTTTTCTTCGTTCTTAGCCTGGTATCGTGCGGTTCCGGCAGCAAATTCGGTTTTTTTTGGAAAAATTGCGAAAATTTAGAAAAAAGTTGGTAACGAATTGGCCTCAAGTCCAGATATAGTAATGGCAGCGCGGACGAGCAGTACCGAATGGAGCACCAGAAGAAATTATATTCTGGACAATCTTCAGCCTCGCAGCGGAAGTCCTATTGGTTTGATTTATGCGCTATTCATCGGCGGATTCCCTGTTTTCAGGATAAGCCGCCTCTATGAATACATTCAATTTTTGGGCAAGCTCGTTTATCTTCGGGGCGACGGTGAGCCAATGTGGGTCTATCGTTGGCGTACCCCAGCTCTTTCTTTCAAATTCCTCTAATAAGAAAGGGTATATTCGTATCTGTAGTTTTTTTTGTTCTTTCAGAATCTCTTTACGCATTACCGTGGTTCTAAGATCAGTCTCGTGATATGCCGCTTTGGAGTTGGGAACTATGGCAATCTGTGGCTTGGGTATATCCACGGATGCTTCCAAATATGTATCCAGCGCTCTTTCTGCGCGAGGCGAAAGACCTGTTCTCGGATGGTCCACCGCCAGCAAGTGCATGGAATAAAAAACAAACAGCCTGCTAACCGGCAGTTTGTTCTCGCTGTGGTAGACCTTTGACAAGAGGGGTAGGGCCTTGTAGGTACCCAATTCCGAAAGAAGATATGTTGCGGCCGCGGAATAGACTTCCCGCCGCTGCTTTTCATCAGGCCCGGTACGTGAAGTTAGGCGGCCTTCACGCGCAGCTCTGTCTCTTTCACGTAAAACTTTGCGATGATCTAATATTACCTCTGCGAAGCCCTCGGTGGAATATTCGAGCTTATGTATTAGGGCGGTGATTATTTCGTTCTGTTTGGGACTGCCCGGGGTCAGTTCCAGTATTTTGCGGACCCGGTTTAGTTTCGGAATGAATCGGACCAGAAAACTATATGAATCATAACCACCGACGGGTATCATCTGGCGGACCCGGGTGTCGTCCCAGTTGGGCAGGTTTTCTATAGATTGGAGAATGCTTTCTTTCGAAAGCGCCGCCAGTAATTCCGCTCGGTGTTTCCTAATCCTGACCGGAAGAATTTCTTCTGCCTCTTTCGCGAGGTCGGCCAATACCATTTCAACCAACTCGGGCTCAAGTGTGAGTGCCGGCTGGTTTGGGCCTGATTTGTCGGTTGTTGCTGCCACGGCTGTTTCATCATTTTGCGATACAGCCTTGGGCGTGCAGGCATCCGCAGCACCCCTCGAATCTGCACGCGGTTTCTCTTCAGGGTCAGGCTTGGAGACGGAATAAAAATAAAATGTAATCACAGTGCATAAAACAATTATCGAGCCCCACCAAAGAGCCCGCCGCCATGACCGGCGGCGGGCTATCACAACTTCGTTTCTTTCTAAATCCATTGCAAAATCTCTTTCACCATCAGCATATTGCTACGGTTCTGCCCTTTGGACTGTATTGGGCGGATAAAGGTCCGACTCGTCTCCGCCTGCGTCCCAATCCCAGTTTCCACCTGGTGCTTCACCCTCCGTAGTCGAAATGTCATCACACTTCGGTGTTTCGAAAGTGACTCTTTCCAGCGTATAGACACCGCTTGTGGCGTACTTCCATTCAAAATAGTCGGGCTTATTTGCAGAATCATTGACATCATGTACGCCTGTGGCATGCTGGGGCTCCTTAAGGATGCCTGAAGGAACAACGGTCACATCCACATAGAAAAGAACATCGCATGACTGAACGTTTGCTTTGGCTATGGGATCGGCATCCTTAACAAAAGCATCCAGTACATCAGCAGCGCTGCCCATCCAACAAGTATACCAACCATTCTGGATAAACTCAGCCAAAGCATAGGGGAAGCAATTTAGTCTGGTGGTTGCATGGGAGCTGCTCTCTCTTTGAGGATAGCCGGTTTCGCCCTCCTGGAACATATAATCCCAGAAGTCGTCCGCCTCATCTACTAAACCCACGTCATCGTAGTCTTTGCTGAAATGGTAGTGGTCGTAGTCTTCGCCATCGTAATTCCGGCAGTGAGTAGGAATGTGAGCATTGTTGACCTCAACGCGGTAAATATCGTATTCCTGGTATTTCCCCGCTGAATCTAAGTACGCAAGTGCCCAGTCTTCTCCATAGCTGGCGAACCAGACCGAATTGTGATCTCCATCCTCGAAGTCGTCTATGCTGCCAATGGCCGTAGGTAAGCACGGCCAGGCCAAAAAACATAAGGTTATTAGAAATATTAGTATCTTCGACATGATTTAGTCTCCAGGTATTTGAATTTTTGTTAAGTAATCCTTTTTTAAATCGCACAAACACATTTGATCTCTAAAAGTACTTAGCCGGTTCCTGTATTTACCAATCATCCGTTAATTCGTCATTTTGTAAACCCCCTTTCTTTGAAAAATGTTATTATTTCGCTGCCTGGGTTTCAGGAGCTACCTCATTTAAGAAGTATAACCTTAAACACAATCCTGCTTATAGCAATTCCCTTCCGCGAATAGTTGTGCGCATTTCACGTTTAGCTTCATGATTACAGCCCTCCAAAATCGAAATAGGGGTTATCAAATTTTGTTGAAACCAGCGTCCGGCTTTGCTGCATTCACCTCCTTTCTGCCGGATGTCAGTACCGTAACTGTATTTTGTTTACTCACCTTGAACTTCAAAAACTCATTCCCAATGGCAATCATATGGACGGCGGTGCTGTGGTGGCCTATGTTGAGGGCCAAAGGCCAAGAATTTGAAGAGATTATTGTTGGGCGCGTGGTTTTTTGGGCGTTTTTCCGGGGTGCATCGGGTTTTTTTGGAAAAATTGCAAAAATTTAGAAAAAAGTTGGTAACGAATTGGCCTCAAGTCCAGATATAGTAATGGCAGCGCGGACGATTAGTACCGAATGGAGCACCAGAAGAATTACATTGAATTGGTCAGGCAGGCCCAGGACGGCGATAGCGACAGCCTTGAACGGCTTGCCGAGATGTCGCGGGGGCGGCTGTATGTGTACGTCTACAGGATAGTGCTCCGGCACGATGCCGCGCAGGAGATTGTACAGGAGAGTATGCTGGCGATGGTAAAGTTTCTTGGAAAGCTGGATGGTGGTGAGGGGTTCTGGCCCTGGCTTCGGGGGATTGCGTCCAACAAAATCCGCGACCACCGTGCAGACAAACAACGCCACAAGGCGGTCTCAATGTCGAGTATCAACGAGCCGACAGACCCCGGACAGGGCGAGCAGGGCATCTCCAGGCTGATTGCAGATGAGGTGCGTGCGCTTGTTCTGGCGGCGATGAGAGAATTGACGCCGGCACAGAGGAAAGTGCTCACGATGCGGTGTTACGAGGAAATGCCGTATTCCGAGATTGGACAATTGATGGGCCGCAGCGAGTGTGGCGGACGCGGCACAAGCAAGCTTCTGGTGAGCTGCTACTTCGGCTACGACCACTGGCGAAGCAGGGGCTGTTACGGCAGTTGCGAGAGGATGACAAGGGCAAATAGCACCGAAGGAAGCAACGTCTCATCTGCTTACTGGTCGCTTTGCAGCCTCGATTCTCAGGAAACCCGGGATTCGCTCAATCTCCGACTGCACGCCGGATACGTTGACGGACACGTCGAAGGCTACACGCCCGGTGAGGTTGTTCCAATGAAAGTCTCAATAACCGCCGACGGCACCTGCCCCTATCCCGACGATACAGGACCCGGTGTGTTTTACCTGCCGAGAACGAGCGTGCATTAACATAGCCCGGCGCGCAGCAAAACCTCGCACGACGGGTGAGAATAATATACCGGTCAATTCCTGATTTGATACTTCCAAATGCCTTAGCGCCCTCAAACGAACCGCATTTCTGGCCGATAGGACGCAATTCGCTGCTAACGCTACGACAGGCCTTGCCGGCGTCAGAACAAATGCACCATTTATCGAGTACAATATAATGAGGAAACAGTTGGAAATTGGCAGCGTGGTTTTCAAATGGTGATGTGCCTGATTGTTTCTGATTTTATTGTACAAAGATGATTGTAAAGATGATTGTGATGAGGTATAGGGACAAGATGAGTGACATGAGACTCACAACTCAACAACGTCTTGAGACCCTGGAACGAGAGACCGTCGTTCTTAGGGAGACGACCAAGATGCTGCACAAGATGCTCAGGCAGCAGGCGGGGCTGATACATGACTACATCCTGCAGGGGGTGTCGAAGCCGAACGGAGACTCCAATGGTCCGAATGGTCGGCCTGAAGATGCGCTCTATACCTTCGTTTGCCGGAAGCGTTTTGACAACCTCGAGCGGGAGGTCAGGAATATACACAAGACTCTTGAGAAGCTGAGATTTCGCCTAAAAGCGGGCTGATACCGGTCGGTTCGCATTCTCAGCGCACGTCGTTTTTCTCGGCAAACAATTCGATAAGTTGAGCCGCAATGTGCCGACATGTCTTACTTACAGGCGGTGACATTGATTGTGCAAGCTCTGTTTGTGCAGGTTGGATTCCGATGAAATAGACCTCTGCGTTCGTTTGTTGCACTATCGTATCGACGAACAAATGCGGGCTGAGTGTGTGTGTCGATAAAGCGAATGAGCTTAGCTGCTCGGCCCTGAAGAGCTTCACCGCCCCAGGCTGAGCCTGAAAGTCAACAGCATCGATAACGAGAAGGTTTTCCGGGGCTTTCTTTATTATCGTGCCGATGTAATTCTCCGGCACGGTTCCGGCGTCTATGATTTCGGCATCGATAACAGCGTCAGTCAGTTGTTGGCAAATCAACGGCCCGGCTGCGTCGTCGCCTTTCAGAATGTTGCCGATTCCGACGATGACGGTTCTTGAACCGCGAAGTTTGTCGAGCCTGGCCAGTAGCTGTTGGTTGTCGGCCATAGTTTTTTACAGCCGGATGTTCAGCTCACATTTGCACTTGGGGCACAGAATTCTCATAAAGTCGCTGGTCCGTGTTTTCTCATCAGGTTTCGTCACCGGTATGTCCTGGGGTTTTGTGCTCAACGCCCCATCTTTTGCCAATAGCAGCGATGGATTGGTATAGGCCAGCGGGCCGAGTTTTTCATAAAGCCACACGAGGTGCTTTTTCGTGCCTATCACGGCGCCGCACTTCTCGCATAGTTGAAGTTCGAACTCAAGTGTTTCGGTCATAGCTTCTCTGTCGAACCCGGCCAGGTCCCACTGCCTGGACAGTTTGATGCCGGTTTCAGTCGTGCAGTTCTCCTGGCAGTTGCCGCAGAAAATACACGTGTCATAATTGAGCGTGATTCTTCTTACCGGCGGGTCCGCATCGACGTCGTCCTCCTGTATAAGGCACACGCTGGTGGGGCATGCGTTCACACACGCACCACAACCGATACAAGTGTCCGTATCGAATTCGGGCTTGCCTCTGTATCTTTCGGGCACAACACACGGTTCAGCCGGGAACCGAGTGGTAAACCGCGGTGACAGCACCGCAGTAACAGCTTCTTTCAACTCTCTCAACTTTGGCCAACGCAATTTCAGACTCCCGACATCAATGGATTATTTCATTCAGTTTTCTTTTCGACTTCTTCTGCGTATTTGTCAACGATGCTGTTCTCCCACAGTTTCACGCCGGAAGCGTAAGCGCCTTTGGCGATTGCATGTGCCGCTGTGGGCGAGGTTATCAATATAAAGACGGCGCAGATTATTGCTTTTGCGCTTATCGGGCCCCAACCGTGGATGAAAGCAACACCGGTCAGCACCAGGATGGTGCCGAGTGTTACGCATTTTGTCGAGGCCTGCAGGCGGTTGTAAATGTCGGGAAAAC